>NZ_JBIUWQ010000017.1:0-29896 GCF_044743525.1 Pseudomonas sp. NPDC087598
CCGGCGTTGAAGTTGCGAAAAGCGAAGTTCGTCTGCCGAACGGCACCATCCGCAACGTGGGTGAATTCGACGTGGCTGTGCACCTGCACGCCGAAGTTGAAGCCACCGTACGCGTTGTCGTGGTAGCAGCTTAAGTAACACCTGATCGGCTGGCGGCTTGTCCGTCAGACGGTTAACATCGGGCACGATCCTGTTTACAGGTCGTGCCCTTTGTCTTTCTGAATTCCCTGCTTTTCCAAACTACACAAGTGGCCATGAACGATATCTCCGCTCCCGAGCAATACGATCTGCAAACCGCTGCCCTGAAGGTGCCGCCGCATTCCATCGAGGCCGAACAGGCTGTACTCGGTGGTCTGATGCTGGACAACAACGCCTGGGAACGCGTGCTCGATCAAGTCTCCGACGGCGATTTCTATCGACATGACCACCGTCTGATTTTCCGCGCGATCGCCAAACTGGCCGATCAGAACTCCCCGATCGACGTCGTGACCCTGTCCGAGCAACTGGACAAGGAAGGTCAGACCTCGCAGGTCGGGGGCCTCGGTTATCTTGGCGAACTGGCGAAAAACACGCCGTCCGTCGCCAACATCAAGGCCTATGCGCAGATCGTTCGCCAGCGAGCGACGTTGCGCCAACTGATCGGCATCAGCACCGAAATCGCCGACAGCGCTTTTAACCCGGAAGGCCGCACCGCCGAGGAAATCCTCGACGAAGCAGAACGGCAGATCTTCGCGATTGCCGAGGCTCGCCCGAAAACCGGCGGCCCGGTGGGCGTCAATGACTTGTTGACCAAGGCCATCGACCGCATCGACACCTTGTTCAACACCGACAACGCCATCACCGGCCTGTCCACCGGTTACACCGACCTCGACGAGAAAACCAGCGGCCTGCAACCGGCCGACCTGATCATCGTTGCCGGCCGTCCATCGATGGGTAAAACCACTTTCGCCATGAACCTGGTGGAAAACGCCGTATTGCGCAGCGATAAAGCGGTGCTGGTGTATTCCCTCGAGATGCCAGGTGAATCGCTGGTCATGCGTATGCTCTCCTCGTTGGGGCGGATCGATCAGACCAAGGTGCGTTCTGGCCAATTGGAAGATGACGACTGGCCGCGCCTGACCTCGGCGGTCAACCTGCTCAACGATCGCAAGTTGTTCATCGACGACACCGCCGGTATCAGCCCGTCGGAAATGCGTGCACGTACCCGACGTCTGGCGCGTGAGCACGGTGAGATCGGCCTGATCATGATCGACTACCTGCAATTGATGCAGATTCCAGGTTCCGGCGGCGACAACCGAACCAACGAGATTTCTGAAATCTCGCGTTCCTTGAAAGCCTTGGCCAAGGAATTCAACTGCCCGGTGGTTGCACTGTCCCAGCTCAACCGCTCCCTGGAGCAACGACCGAACAAGCGACCAATCAACTCCGACCTCCGGGAATCCGGAGCGATCGAGCAGGACGCCGACGTGATCATGTTCGTCTACCGGGACGAGGTATATCACCCCGAGACCGAGCACAAAGGCATTGCCGAAATCATCATCGGCAAGCAGCGGAACGGCCCGATCGGGTTTATCCGCCTGGCGTTCATCGGTAAATACACCCGCTTCGAGAACCTGGCGCCGGGCAGCTACAACTTCGACGACGACGAGTAATGGCTGGCCGGTCTCAACCGGCCAGCTATTTTTCCCCCGCGTGTTATTCAGTTCCGCCGGCGACCTCCGCGCCGGTGTTGCGTGCGGAATGCTCGTTCAGTTCCTCTCGGGACAATTTTGCGATCAGCGCCTCTTCAACTTTCGCCAGCGAAGTTTGCAGCGCCTTGGATTGCGCGTCGTATTCGGCAAATGCAAGCGTCTCGGCGGCGTGCGCGTCATCGAGGAGCGCCTGGCGATCCTGAAACGTCTGTTGCTGCTCATCGAATTGCGCACGGTACTTGTGGGTGACGAACTCCTGCCAGAACTGCCTCGACAGCAGCGCGTTGAACTCTTCAGGTGAGTTGTCCAACGCGATGACTTTTTCGTACGCAGCATCCAGTTGCGCCTTGGTCACGTCGACTAAATTATCGAAACCCATTCGCTCCGGCTGTCCCGGCAGTTGCAGTCGGGCTTTCAGGCGGTGGCGATAGAACAGCCGGATCTCGACTTCCTCTCGGACATGCGGCGCTAGCTGCGGACTCGATTCGAGAATCCTGGCCTCACGCTGGGCAATGTCCGCCGAGGCGATTTTGTCGACCTCATGCAGGCGGAACAACGCTTTGGAAAGTGCAGACAATTGCGGGCCTTGTGCGTGATCTCGAGCCTGGCTGCGAGCGTCGTGCACCATTGTCAGGATTTCCAGATTGGTGAACGTGAACGCCGCTCGATCACAGCAGGCGGCGTCGCCCGCCCGATCAAATACTTCTTTGCGCAGGCGTTCGGAATCCGCGTTGTTTTCGGTAATGCTGTCGATCAGTTTCCAGACCCGTCGTTGAAGGTCGTGGTGACCGGTCGGAATGTCCAGCAAGCGTTCAAGCGTATCGAACAACCCTCCCGAGCGCGGCTGCTCACGCAGTGTTCGCCACTGACTCCTTCTGGCGGTGACCTCATCGGCCGTCAGTCCTGATGTCCAGCGTGTCATCGGATCATCTGTCGCGGGTCGACTGAGGACAGGGACATGGCCTCGCGCCGTGTCGATCAAATTGTGCAGGCCTCGCAGTGGCGTCTCGGCCTCTATCAGCCGGGCATCGTAGTGATCCAGCCGCAGGTGGGTCTGTGGAGGCAGTGGATTGTGGCTGATGTCGGTCACGTTGTTGATGCGCACCGTATGGGCCAGTCGGTCGTCCGGCGGGGCGATGACCGCATCCGGAATGTCCGTGATCTGGTTGCGGCTCAGATTGAACGTGTCCAGCAATGGCTGATCGGCTATTCCGCTCGGGAAGATGTCGATACCGGTGTTTGCCAGATTCACCGAACGAATGTCGGTCATCCGGCTGAAATCCGGCGGGGTGCCCAGTCGTGGATTTTCGTGCAGCCACAGGGCTCGCAGTGTCGTACGCTCGGACAACACGCGGGCAGTGTCGGCGGTCAGGGATATCTGATTGTTTTGTAAAAACAGTCGGGTCATGCCGCTCATTTCGCCAACGGCCGGCGGCAGTTCGCGCAGTGCATTTTGTGACAGGTCCAGCCAGCGCACATGGCGGAAGCGGGTCAGAAAGCCTTCCGGTGAAGTGCTCAGCGCCATGTTGCTCAATCTGAGCGAACCGACGTGACTGAAATCGACATCGATGTCCGGCAGGGTGGGCAGAATCAGGCCACTGAGGTCCAGTTCCAGTCCGATGGGCGTTCGGTCATTGGCCAGTTTCTGCGGTGTTTCCCGCCTCCAGCACTTGATAATCCTGTTACTGGCCTGGACCCGCTCGGAGCGGGTCAGTGCGTTGGCCTCCAATTGGAACGCCCGAACGTAACCCCCGCGATTGCCTCCTCCAGAAAATACCCAAGCGTCGAGCTGGGTTTTCAGCACACCAAACTCCCGTTCGAGGCTGTTGAGTTTCGTCGCCACGGTCCCGCGTTCAAGGCCCCAGATGAATTCCCGGCATTCCTTGATGCTCTTGTTCGGAAAGAGTCGTCGGTATCGCTGTGCTCTTGAGTTGTCGCTATCAAATGCTGAGGGGTGGGCGGTGCGCAACAGCTCGGGGTGAGCCGTGTTCACGCGCCGCCAAAAAGTGTCAAATTTTTTCCCGTACGCCGAGGGAAAGGCGTTGCCTTCGAGTAGTGTGGCCCCGTTGAGCGGGGCTACCGACGATAACTGCTCCAGGGTTGGATCGAGGAATGCCTGTGGCACTTCACGCAAGCGGTTGTGGCGCAGATCCAGGCCCCTCAGCGCGCTCTTGTCCTGCAGGCCGTTCGGCCACTGACTGATTCCCGAATTACTCAGGTTCAGGGAGGTCAGGCCAGACATGGCACTGAAGTCAGGCGACAGTTTCAGCGCCGGGTTCTCGGAAAGATTGACCGTTTCCAGGTGACTTAACGTGCTGAGTTTTGCCGCACTCTGCTCGTCCAGTTCAATGCGGTTATTGTTCAGGGCGAGGTATTTCAGTTTGTCCATCTCGGCAATTTTTCCCGGTAACTTTTCAATCCCGCAGTGGGTGACCGCCAGATATTCCAGATTGGAAAAATTACCCAGGAACACGTCGGCCGCGTCCGACCAGGCAATGGTGTGCAGGTCCAGCGACCGGACATGACTGAAATCCGCGCTCAAAGCCGGGAGCGGTCCGCTGCCGAGCGGTAATCTCAGCACGTCCCCTGAGTCGCGTAGCCAGCAACCCTTGATCGTCCTGGCAACGCGCTGCACCCAGAGTTTTGTCGCCGCAGTGCTGGTGACGGGGTCGTCGTGAGTTCGGACGTATTCATCCAATTGCGTCTCCAACTGATCGAGTCCCAGCGCGCGTGCAGCCAGCCCGGTGCGTGCTGCGTCGTCCATTTCCAGAACGAAGTCCTTGGCCGCTTGTGCATCCTTGTCGGGGTGAAGGCGTTGCACCATGGTGATGTCGTCGGTGTCGCCATCGAGCCTGAATGCGCCGTTGCCGGCGTGAGTGGCCATCTCCGGGTGTGCAGCGGCGACGCGTCGCCAAAACCCTTCCAGCGTTTTCCAGTAGCCCGGCGCGAACGCGTTGTCTTGAAGCAGCGTGACGCCATTGATCCGCGCGCGTGCCTGCAACTGGTCAGCCGGCGGGTTGAGGAGCGCGTCCGGTACTTCACTCAGACGGTTCTGGCGTAAATCTACGAGTTCCAGCCCTGTCTGCTGTTCCAGGCCCGTCGGCCATTGCTCGATGCGGGTATTGCTCAGATTCACGATCTTCAATGCGGCCATGGCGCTGAAGTCCGGTGTCTGTCCAAGGGGATTGCCAGACAGGTCGATTCGCTCAAGTCGGGCGAGTGAGCTCAGATGGGCGGCAGCCGGGGCATCCAGCTGAATACGATTGGAGCTCAGATCCAGCGCTTTCAGGTGATGCAGGGTGGCGACAACGTCGGGCAGCTTTTCCACGGTGGAGCGGGTGAACGTCAGGCGTTCCAGACCCGAAAAGCCGCTGAGAAAGCTGTCGGAGGCGTCTGACCAGGTGATCCTGTCCAGTTCCAGCGTCCGGACATGGCCGAAGTCGGCTTTGAACGGAGGTAACGTGGTTCCGTCCGGGGCAGGGATCAGTTTCAGCGTTGTCCCGGTCTGCTGACGCCAGCAGCGCTTGATCTCCACAGCGGCGAGGTCAATCCAGGCTTTGCTGGCGGCCGGCACGGGCGATTGCGTGTAGGTGCGAGACCAGGCCGTCAATTCTTTCTTGAGGTTTTTGTAATCGCTTTCGCAACGTACCAGGCCGCCCGTGACATCGTCCCCCAGCGAGTGGATAACGGCGGTGACTTGCTCTTCGCTCAGCGACGGATACAGCTTGCGTACACGCGCCGCCGGACTGTTCAGGCGATTGAGTGCGCTGGTGAAACGGTCCATCAGTTGCCGGTGCGGGGCTTGTCCGGCGCGGTGCATGCCGCCTGCGCCCGGAAGATTGACCCCGAGCCAGCCGTCCTCCGAATCGAACACAACGGCTTCCGATCGGCCCGGGCGTGTCGCGACATAAAGGTTGTCGGTACTGGCGGCGACGGCATCGTCGGCACGGACAATGCGCATCACTGGCGTCAACGCAGTGGAGGCTTCGGGATCGTGCAGGGCTTGATAGGCAATATTTTCAATCACCGCGAAGAGCTTGCCGTCAAACCTGTGCAGGCCATCAGTGCCGGGTTCGACGCCGGCAAAATCCAGCGCTGTGCGAAAAGCCTGTAACCGACTGTCGCTCAGCGCAAAAGTGATCGGCGAGTCGTCCAGCTCATGCCACAGCTTGCTCAGCGGATCGCGAACCAGTACCGGCCCCGACGGTTGCAGTTCGCTGGTCAGTCTGGCGCGCTGCTGGCCGGTGTGGGGATCGACCCCGACAGACACGACACCCACTTCCATTACATCGACGTAGCGGCGTCCCTTGAACGTGATGAATCCGTCCACGTCGGCCGGCGGAAGCGCCGTTGTCGTCGCGATTCGGTAATGTTCCAGCGATCGCTGCGCAGGTACGGAGACTATTTCGACGGAGGGTGTCTGGCTGATAGTGACCGGCACTGGAGTGATGGCTTCCAGGTCGGCCTGGACGGGTGTTCTGCCCGCAGGTGTCGGGTTTCGCGGCCTTGGTAAGGTCGGAATATCGAAGTCCAGATGCGCCAGGGTGTCCGGTCGCGGCAAGTGTACGTTGTCCGTTTGCACGGGCCGTGTGTGCACCTCAACGTTGACGGTGCTGCGGGTCGGCGGTTTTACAGGCATGAATGTTTCGTCCTTGAAGAGTGTTGCTTCAACTTCCGCTAATGGGTCGTTGAGCAGTTTCGGCGTCATTGCCGGGTTTGTGCCGGATGCGGCGGGTCGCCGACCGGCGCTGCCGTGCCGGTCGGTGCAATTGTTCAGTCCGCGAGATCGAAGATTTTTTGTGCGGTTCTGCCATCGATGGTTTCGCGCCATATGCGCACGTGAGGTCGGCCGGCCAGTTCATCCAGACGCTGCGATGTCACGCCCGATCGACTCTGCGCGAGGGTTTTCAGATGGCCACCCTTGACCTTGAAGTTCAGCGCCGGGCTGTCCTGCTTTTCATAGTGAAAGTGGACGTGCCACAGGGGGTCACCGGTTTGCCTGTCATAAACCGAGTAGATGCTGAGAAACTCCTTCTGCTCACCTTTACCTCGCGCCACCCGATTGTGGGTTCGCTTGACGCTCAGATGACCGTGGCTGATCAGATACGCCACCCGGTCGGCACTCAGAACAGTTTTGTCCTTGTACAGGCGCACGCGAATGTTCTCGCCCTCGCTGCGCAAGCGCTGACTGTTTTCGCGCAGGCGCTGAATCAGCGGCTCGACATCCGTGGCGAGCGGGTTGGGTGACTGTTCGATCTGCACACGCAATTCGTCGAGTTCTTCTGCCTTGGCGCCAAGCCTGTCGAGTATGTTGCTGGCGGTTTCCTTCGCTCTCTCATCCTGACGAGCGCTGGCCAGTTGAGCCTCGATGGCTGCAAGGCTCTCGTCGGCTTCGGTCATCAGGGCGCCAAGGGTCTTGTCTTGCGTCGTGACGATCTTTTGCCATTCGCCTTCTTTGCGCTCATAGGTCCGCAACGTTTGAGCCGGATTGTCGGCGCTCATCACATCAATCACTTCGTCGCCCGCCGGGGTTCGCCGCGACTGGCCGATACAGATCTTGAAATGGCCATGATGGCGGGCGCGGAACACGCGCTTGGGCGGCGGCGTTACCCCGGTGCGGTCCTGTGCGGGGATGAAGTCGAAGTCGATGGGCTGGTCGTGGATCGGCAGCGCCATGATTCTTTCGAGATCCTGGTGGTAGCGTGCCAGCCGTTCTTCCAGGGTGTTTTCGAAGGCACGTATGGCTTGGGTGATTTCGTTTCTCGAGTTCACATGCGCCGGATCAGGCGGCAGGGAAAAGCGTTCGTAAGCGGCCCGGATCGCCGCGCACTGATCGAGCAACGTGCTTAGTACGGCGATACGGGCATCGTCGGGCATACGCTCGATGGCTTGAAAGGCCGTGGTCGCCTCCGAGAACGCGATCGCCAGTTTCGCCGGGACAAAATCGGTACCCATTGGCACCTCCGTCAGCAGACGGCTGCGCGCATCGATCCAGCGCGCGGTCACGGCGTGAATATCGGTCGGGTCGAAACCCACTTCGGTCAGTTCACTCTGTGACGAGGGCGAGCTTTTGAGGGCGTCACTCGCGATTTGTTGGCGCTTTTCCATGAGCGCCAATTTGTTCGCCAGATAGCTCGCAGCTGTGCGATAGGCCTCAAGAATATCCACGGGCGTGCGCAGCTCCTGCATGTGCCGCGCATCCCTGACGAACATCAGGCGAGTGTAGGCAGCGACCTGCGCTATCTGCCTTTCGAGCAATTCCTTTTTGTAGACGGTGCTGGTTTTGACCATGGCCAGCGCCTCGCGCTGGTTCAGGTAAAAACTGGCGGAGTCATCCAGTAGAAGCATCAAGCGGCGAATCTGTACTTCCATCGCCACGGTGGCGCCTCTTTCACCCTCTTTGCCTTTTGCTTCACGCCATTCGGTTTCCAGTTGTCGGGAATCCACTACCGCCTGATTGATCGCCTCCGTGTCGGTTTTCAGGCGCAACTCCAGACTGGCCACTGCCGTGGAGGCGATGTTGCTGGTTCTGGTCCTCGGCATGCCGCTGATGCCACCGACCAGAATGCCCACCCAGCCATCCACCGCGTCGTGGACAATCGGCTCCGAGCGGCCCGGGCGTGTCGCGACATACAGGTTCTGCTCGTCACGGGCGACAGCATCCTCTGGCCGGACAATGCGCTTGACCGGCGTTTGCGGCGATGAGGCATCCTGATCATGGAGAACCTGATACGTGTGTTCTTCGATCACCACGTACAGTTTTCCCTGGTGGCGGTGCAGCTTGCCGGGGCCCGGCTCGACGCCAGTGAAATCCAGATCGGTGCGAAAACCCTGCAGGCGGCTGACCGGCAACGGGTAGGTGACCGGCGCAAAATCAGCCAGCGGGCGCCAGAGTTGACTGCCGAGGTCGTATGACAGAATCGGGCCGGAGGGCAGCAATTCGCTCGGCAGTTTTGCCCGATACCGGCCAGTTTCCGGTTCGCTCACGATATGCACAACGCCGCCCTCCGACACGTTGCCGTAGCGACGTCCCTTGAACGTCCTGAATCCCGTGGCGTCGGCGTGCGGAAGCAGGGCCTCGCTGCTGACCCAGTAATGTCTGAGCGGTTGTTGTGTTGCCGGATTTACCACTTCGGAAGTGGATAAAGGCTGACTGATGGTGACCGCTGGCGCCGCGGTGATTGCCTCCAGGTCTACGTCTGCCAGCGTGCTGTCCGAGCGTTGAGCTGTGCGCAGTGCGTGGGCGGCGGGCGAGTCGATCTGGCGCCGCACAGCGCCGGTCGTCGGTTCATTGGGGCGCGTATGGACATCCACGCTGGTGACGCCCCTGGCGGGTGGTTTCGGTGACATGTCTTCATCCTTGAAGAGGGAAATAGGTTCGCGGTTTCAGGGCGCCAGTTCGAAGATTTTCTGTGCGGTTCGGCCGTCGAGGGTTTCTCGCCAGATCGCCACATGCGGCCGCCCGGCTTGCTCATCCCGACGTTGCGCGGCAATGCCCGTTGCGCTTTGTGCCAGGGTCTTGAGGTGACCACCCTTGACCATGAAATCCAGCGCCGGGCTGTTGTTTTTTTCGTAATGAAAATGCGCCTGCCACAACGGCTCGCCCGTCTGTCTGTCGTTCAACGAATAGATATCGAGGAAGTGTTTGTGTTTGCCCCTGCCTTGCTCGCGCCGTGCCTGGGTTTTGCTCACGCTCAGGTGATCCTGGCTGATCAGATACGCCACCCGGTCGGCGCTCAGAAAGGACTTGTCCTTGTACAACCGGATCCGGATGTCTTCGCCCTCGCGGCGCAAGCGCTGGCTGTCTTGCCGCAGGCGCTGGACGAGCGCGGCGATGTTGTTTTTCGCCGGGTTCGGCGCATGCTCGATCTGTCGACCGAGATCATCGAGCGCTTCGGCTGCATCGCCCAGTTGCTCGACGATGTTGGTGGTGTTGCGTTTTGCCCGCTCATCCTTGCGGGCAGTGTTGAGGTGCGTCTCGGTTTGTTCCAGATACGCACCGGCCTGGGTGATCAGGGTCGTCAGATTCCTTTCTTGCGTGGCCACCAATCGTTGCCATTCGCCTTCGCGACGCTGGTAGGTTTGCATGACCTTTGCCGGGTTGTGCGGGTCCATGACATCGATCAGCTCTTCGCCCAAAGCGTTGCGGCGTGTCTGTCCGACGCGGATCTTGTAGACCCCGTGGTGTTTGCTGCGAAACATTCTTTTGGCTTGCGGTGCCGGTTGGTTTTTGCGTTGTGCAGGAATGAAGTCGAAATTGATCGACTGATCCTGTGACGGCAGCGACGTGGTTCTTTCGAGGTCGCGGTGATCGAGAGCGATGCGGTTTTCGAGCGTGTTCTCAAAGCCCTGAATGGCGTCGATGATTTCCTGCCGTGAGGTGGCATGGACCGGGCCGGGTGGCAGATCTAGGTCTTCGTATGAGGCCCTGATCGCTGCGCACTGGTCGACCAGGTTGCTCAACACCGCGATGCGCGCCACCACCGGAATACTGTCGATGTCGCGAAAGGCGAAGGTCACTTCGGTAAAGGCGTAGGCCAGGTGGATCGGTTTGAAGTTGTTGTCGGTAATCGGTACATCGGTCAGCAAGCGGCTTTTTGCATCGACCCAGAAGGCTCTGGTCTCGTGGATTTCTGTCGGGTAGAACCCGAGGTCGACCAGTTCGCTTTCCGAAGAACGCGCTCGTTTGAGTATGTCGAGGGCAATCTGTTGGCGTTTTTCCAGCAGAGCCAGTTTGCTTTTCAGGTAATTGACCGTCGAGCGATAGGCGTGGAAAGGGTCATTGTAGAAAGAGATGTCCAGCCGTTTGCGTGAATCACCGGCACTCATCAGCCGTGTATAGGCTTCAATGCGTTTTTTCTGAATGTTGTGCAGATCGCTGGCGTAGAGGGTGCTGCCTTTGATGGGTTGCAGGGTATCCCGTTCGTCGAGGTAGAAGTTGGCGGTCTTCTCCAGCGACGCCAGTTGTCGATGAAGCTGCACTTCAAGTTGTACGAGCGCGCCTTTCTCGGCTTCTTTGCCTTGCACCGCACGCCAGGCAGCTTCCAGTTCATCAGTACGCGTTGCCGCCTGATTGATCAGTTCGGTCTGGGTCTGCAACTCCAGAATCAGATCCGCCGCTGTAAGACGTTGCACCTTGTCGGGTTTCGTGCGGCGCATCCCGCCTGCTCCGGCAATGACGATGCCCCGCCAGCCGTGCTGTTCATCGAACACGATTGGCTCGGATCGGCCCGGGCGTGTTGCGACGAACCGGTTGTCGCCGTCTGTGGCGATGGCATCTTCGGAACGCACGATACGCATCACCGAAGTTTGCGCGGTGGAGGCCTCGGGATCATGCAGAACCTGATAGGCGCGGCGTTCAATCACCGCGTAGCGTCTGCCGTCGAAGCTGTGCAGCCCATGGCTGTCGGGCTCGACATCGGTGAAGTCCAGATCCGTCAGAAAACCTTGCAGGCGTGTCGCGGTCAACGGATACAACATCTCGGCGGCGGGCTCCACTGACGGGTGCCAGAACTTTCCGTCGGCGGCCCGCACCAGCACCGGCCCCGAAGGGCTCAGCTCGCTCGCCAGCCGGGCGCGATACAGACCGTTTTCCGCGATTGCAGCGACTTGTACGGTGCCGCCGGGCACATCGACGTACTGGCGACCTTTGTAGAATCGCAAACCCTGCTCATCGGCTGGCGGAAGATGTGCATCGGTACTGATCCGGTAATGCGTCAGCGGCATTGGCCCGGGCACGGCTGCGGGCAGCGTCGCCGGTGTTGGCTGGATGGTGACGGCGGGCACTGGCTGGATTGCATCGAGGTCGACGGCAGCCGGCGTTCTGCCCGGGCGTACAACGCGCGGTGCCGTTATCGCCGTCGCGAGACTGGCGTCGGCAGGCGTCGGCGTATCGCGCTTTGGCGCAGATCCGCTTGTCGGTTCGCCGGGGCGAGCGTGGATCTCTACGGTGACAGTGCCTCTGGAAGGCGGTTTGGGTGACATTGCTTCATCCTTGAAGGGTTGTCGTACTGGGCGCCGGCGCCCCGGAGGGCAACGGTGTGTCGGGTTCGACTGGCGCAGGTCGCGGTGCGGAAACGGGCGCGGTCGGGCGGTTTTCTGGTCAATGGCACGGGCCCAGAGAGAAACCGACCATTGCCGTCGGAATTGGTCAAATTTTGTGCTATATTCCGCGCCCGCGATTTTTCATCTCAACACCGGTCGTCCGACATGCAAGCAGCCAAGCCGTTATTTGACTATCCAAAATATTGGGCCGAATGTTTCGGGCCAGCGCCGTTCCTGCCGATGAGCAGGGAGGAGATGGATCAGCTTGGCTGGGATTCCTGCGACATCATCATTGTTACGGGAGATGCCTACGTCGATCACCCGTCGTTCGGCATGGCGATCATTGGCCGGCTGCTGGAGTCGCAAGGCTTCCGCGTCGGGATCATTGCCCAGCCGAACTGGCAGTCCAAAGACGACTTCATGAAGCTCGGCGAGCCTAACCTGTTCTTCGGCGTCGCGGCCGGCAACATGGACTCGATGATCAACCGCTACACCGCCGACAAGAAAATCCGCTCCGACGACGCCTACACCCCGGGCGGCATGGCCGGCAAGCGTCCGGACCGCGCGAGCCTGGTTTACAGCCAGCGCTGCAAGGAAGCCTACAAGCACGTGCCGATCGTGCTCGGCGGCATCGAAGCCTCGCTGCGCCGCATCGCTCACTACGACTACTGGCAGGATCGCGTGCGTAACTCGATCCTGATCGACGCCAGCGCCGACATTCTGCTGTACGGCAACGCCGAGCGCGCGATTGTCGAAGTCGCCCAGCGTCTGTCCTACGGGCACAAGATCGAAGACATCACCGATGTGCGCGGCACCGCGTTTATTCGTCGCGATACGCCGAAAGACTGGTACGAAGTCGACTCCACGCGCATTGACCGTCCGGGCAAGGTCGACAAGATCATCAACCCGTACGTGAATACCCAGGACACTCAGGCCTGCGCCATCGAGCAGGAAAAAGGCCCGGTGGAAGATCCGCAGGAAGCCAAGGTCGTGCAGATCCTGGCCAGCCCGCGCATGACCCGCGACAAGACCGTGATTCGTCTGCCGTCGGTGGAAAAGGTCCGTGGCGATGCCGTTCTGTATGCCCACGCCAACCGCGTGCTGCACCTTGAAACCAATCCGGGCAACGCCCGTGCGCTGGTGCAGAAGCATGGCGAAGTCGACGTCTGGTTCAACCCGCCGCCGATTCCGATGACCACTGAAGAAATGGACTACGTGTTCGGCATGCCTTACGCCCGTGTTCCGCACCCGGCGTATGGCAAGGAAAAAATTCCGGCCTACGACATGATCCGTTTCTCGGTGAACATCATGCGTGGCTGCTTCGGCGGCTGTACCTTCTGCTCGATCACCGAGCACGAAGGCCGGATCATCCAGAACCGTTCCGAAGAGTCGCGCATTCGCGAAATCGAAGAGATCCGCGACAAGGGGCCGGGCTTCACCGGCGTCATTTCCGACCTCGGCGGCCCGACCGCGAACATGTACCGCATCGCCTGCAAAACCCCGGAAATCGAATCCGCGTGCCGCAAGCCGTCCTGCGTGTTCCCGGGCATCTGCCCGAACCTGAACACCGACCACTCGTCGCTGATTCAGCTGTACCGCAGCGCCCGTGCGTTGCCGGGCGTGAAGAAGATTCTGATTGCCTCCGGCCTGCGTTACGACCTCGCGGTCGAGTCGCCGGAATACGTCAAAGAGCTGGTGACCCACCACGTTGGCGGTTACCTGAAGATCGCCCCGGAACACACCGAGGAAGGTCCGCTCAACCAGATGATGAAACCGGGCATCGGCAGCTATGACAAGTTCAAGCGCATGTTCGAGAAGTACACCAAGGAAGCAGGCAAAGAGCAGTACCTGATTCCGTACTTCATCGCCGCTCACCCGGGCACCACCGACGAAGACATGATGAACCTGGCCCTGTGGCTCAAGGGCAACGGCTTCCGCGCCGACCAGGTGCAGGCGTTCTACCCGTCGCCGATGGCCACGGCCACCGCGATGTACCACTCGGGCAAGAACCCGCTGCGCAAGGTCACCTACAAGAGCGACGGCGTGACCATCGTCAAGAGCGAAGAGCAGCGTCGTCTGCACAAGGCGTTCTTGCGTTATCACGACCCGAAAGGCTGGCCGATGCTGCGTGAAGCGCTGCAGCGCATGGGTCGTAGCGATTTGATCGGGCCGGGCAAGGATCAGCTGATTCCACTGCATCAGCCAGCTACCGACAGCTACCAGAGCGCGCGTCGCAAGAACTCGACGCCGGCCGGCAGCCACAAAGTGGCGAAGGAAGGCAAAGAGAAGACCACCAAGATCCTCACTCAGCACACCGGCCTGCCGCCGCGTGCCAGTGATGGTGGTAATCCTTGGGACAAGCGTGAACAGGCCAAGGCTGCGGCGTTTGCGCGTAATCAGCAGGCTGCCAAGGAGCGTAAGGACGCGGCCAAGGGCAAAGGGCCGAAGCCGACGCGCAAGCCAGTAGTGCCGCGCTAAGCAACGCTTGAGCTGAACAGAACGCCAACCTTCGGGTTGGCGTTTTGCATTTCAGGGTTCAGGAATTGTGTTGTAACCACTGACGTCATCGCTGGCAAGCCAGCTCCCACAGGGATCTTCAGTGGCCACCGTTTTATGAACGACAGATAGACCTGTGGGAGCTGGCTTGCCAGCGATGGCGTCAGGTCAGGCACCCCATCAACACCTGCCCGCCACATTTAGGCGCAACTTCGCTCAACCATTTCCCCGCGTCGCCCGATTTTGGTGCTGTACTGCCTTGAGCATTCCGGGAAAGCGCCCAAGCCTCTGCATGGCATAAGTCTTGCGCGCTTTCGAATACGCTTAGGCTCGCAGGAGGCACGCCGTGTCGATTCATGTCGCATTGCATCACGTCACGCATTACCGCTACGACCGCGCTGTCGAACTCGGCCCGCAGATCGTTCGCCTGCGCCCGGCCGCCCACAGCCGCACGCGGATTCTCTCGTATGCGCTGAAAGTCTCGCCCGAGCAGCATTTCATCAACTGGCAGCAAGACCCGCAGGGCAATTACCTCGCCCGGCTGGTGTTCCCTGAAAAAACCGATGAGCTACGGATCGAAGTCGATCTGCTGGCCGAGATGGCGGTGTTCAATCCGTTCGACTTCTTCCTCGAACCCTACGCCGAAAAAATCCCCTTCGCCTACGCCGCCGATGAGCGCAAAGAGCTGGCGCCGTACCTGGAAACCTTGCCGCTGACGCCGGCCTTCAAAGCCTATCTGGACGGCATAGACCGCACGCCGCTGCCGGCCGTGGATTTTCTGGTCGCGCTCAACCAGCGTCTGAGCGAAGACATCAATTACCTGATCCGCATGGAACCGGGGGTGCAGACTCCGGAACACACCCTCGAACACGCCTCCGGCTCCTGCCGCGATTCGGCGTGGCTGCTGGTGCAACTGCTGCGCAACCTCGGGTTGGCGGCGCGATTTGTCTCCGGTTACCTGATCCAGTTGACGGCGGATGTGAAAAGCCTCGACGGCCCTTCCGGCACCGAGGTGGACTTCACCGACCTGCACGCCTGGTGCGAGGTGTATCTGCCGGGCGCAGGCTGGATTGGCCTCGATGCCACTTCCGGGTTGTTTGCCGGTGAAGGGCATATTCCGCTGGCCTGTAGTCCCGATCCGTCCTCGGCAGCGCCGATCAGCGGGATGGTCGAACCTTGCGAGACACAGTTCAGCCACGAAATGTCGGTTGAACGGATCTGGGAAGCGCCGCGCGTCACCAAGCCCTATACCGACGAGCAATGGCTGGCGATTCAAGCCCTGGGCAGGCAGATCGACGCTGACTTGCTGGAAGGTGACGTACGCCTGACCATGGGCGGCGAACCGACTTTCGTGTCCATCGATGACCCGGATGGCGCCGAATGGAATACGGCTGCCTTGGGCGAGGACAAACGCCGTCTCTCCGCCGAACTGTTCCAGCGCATGCGCAAACATTACGCCCCCAAAGGTCTGGTGCATTTTGGTCAGGGCAAGTGGTATCCAGGCGAGCAATTGCCGCGCTGGTCGCTCAATTGCTATTGGCGCCGCGATGGCGTGCCGATCTGGCAAAACGACGCATTGATCGCCGATGAACAGCAGGATTATCGCGCCGATGGCGAGCTGGCCGGACGCTTTCTTTCGAGCGTCGCCGAACGCCTGAAAATTCCCACGCGGTTTGTATTCCCGGCCTACGAGGACAATTTCTATTACCTCTGGCGCGAGGGCACATTGCCCGGCAACGTCAGCGCCGAAGATTCGCGTCTGGAGGAGCCGTTGGAGCGTGCACGGCTGCGCAAGGTCTTCAGTCAGGGCCTCGATAAGGTCATCGGTCAGGTACTGCCGCTGGCACGCACCGCCAAGGGTGATCAATGGCAGAGCGGGCGCTGGTATCTGCGCGACGAGCACTGCCGTCTGGTGCCCGGGGACTCACCGCTGGGTTACCGTTTGCCGTTGGGCTCGCAGCCCTGGGTGAAAGCGGCCGAGTATCCGTTTATCCATCCTCAGGATCCCAATCAGGATTTCCCGGCGCTGCCGGACACCACGCAACTCAACATCCATGGCCAATCGGCAGCGCCTGACGAGCGTGCGCCGAAGATCGACGAATCCGCCGACTGGCTGACCCGCACCGCGTTCTGCGCCGAGGCCCGCGAAGGGCGCTTGTACCTGTTCATGCCGCCGCTGGAGCGGGTCGAGGATTATCTGGAGTTGGTCGCGGCCATCGAGGCCAGCGCCGAAGAACTGCATTGCCCGGTGCTGCTCGAAGGCTACGAGCCGCCGAGCGATCCGCGTCTGAGCAACTTCCGCATCACCCCGGATCCGGGCGTGATCGAGGTCAACGTGCAGCCGTCGGCAACCTGGGACGAATTGGTCGAACGCACCGAGTTCCTCTATGAAGAGGCGCGGCAGACCCGCCTGACCACTGAAAAATTCATGATCGACGGGCGCCATACCGGCACGGGCGGCGGTAACCACTTCGTCCTCGGTGGCGCGACGCCTGCGGACTCACCGTTTCTGCGCCGTCCGGATTTGTTGCGCAGCCTGATCAGTTATTGGCATAACCATCCGTCGTTGTCGTATCTGTTTTCCGGGTTGTTCATTGGCCCGACATCTCAGGCGCCAAGGGTCGACGAGGCGCGCAACGACGCGCTGTATGAACTGGAAATCGCTTTCGCGCAGATGCCCGAGCCGGGTGAGGAATGTGCACCGTGGCTGGTGGATCGCCTGCTGCGCAACTTGCTGATCGACGTTACCGGCAACACTCACCGCGCCGAGTTCTGCATCGACAAACTCTATTCGCCGGACGGCGCTACCGGGCGGCTTGGCCTGCTGGAATTGCGCGCCTTTGAAATGCCACCGCATGCACGCATGAGCCTGGCTCAGCAATTGTTGCTGCGGGCGCTGGTTGCACGCTTCTGGCGCGAGCCGTATGCGCCGCCGAAACTGGCGCGGTGGGGCACTGAGTTGCACGATCGCTTCATGCTGCCGCACTTTATCGAGCAGGATTTCGCCGACGTCATCGTCGAACTCAATAGCGCCGGCTATCCGCTGCGGGCGGAATGGTTTGCGGCGCATCTGGAGTTTCGTTTCCCCAAAGTCGGCGATTACGCCGTCAACGGTATCGAACTGGAGCTGCGTCAGGCGCTGGAGCCGTGGCATGTGCTGGGCGAGGAGGGCGCGACGGGCGGCACGGTGCGTTACGTCGATTCATCGCTGGAGCGCTTGCAGGTCAAGCTCAAGGGCCTGCCACCGCAGCGTTATCTGCTGACCTGCAACGGCATTGCCGTGCCGTTGCATCCGACCGGGCGCGTTGGCGAGTTCGTCGCGGGTGTGCGTTACCGCGCCTGGCAACCGGCCAACTGCTTGCAACCGACAATTGCGGTACATGCACCGTTGGTGTTCGATCTGCTCGACACCTGGATGGGTCGTTCGCTGGGCGGTTGCCAATACCACGTTGCCCATCCGGGCGGGCGTAATTACGAGACGTTGCCGGTAAACGCCAACGAAGCCGAGAGTCGACGTATGGCGCGATTTTTCCGCGTCGGGCACACGCCGGGGAAACTTCCTGTACCGAATGTGGAAATCAGTGACGAGCTACCGATGACAATCGATTTGCGACGTTTCTAAGTCCTGCGCGACACGC
Organism: Pseudomonas sp. NPDC087598; assembly: GCF_044743525.1. Taxonomy (NCBI): domain Bacteria; kingdom Pseudomonadati; phylum Pseudomonadota; class Gammaproteobacteria; order Pseudomonadales; family Pseudomonadaceae; genus Pseudomonas; species Pseudomonas sp. NPDC087598. The sequence continues at coordinate 17,870 of NZ_JBIUWQ010000017.1, forward strand.
GGATTTTTCGTATATCCGCGCGTCATGTGCCTGCGTTAGTCTGACCGTTCCTTGCTGTCTGCCGAGCTTTCCATGCCTGACCTGCTAGACCGCTACCCGCTGACGGCGGGCACTTATCACGAACTGCTCAATAGCAGTGGTGCGGTGCGCCCGCATTGGCAACGACTGTTCGATCAGTTGCAGCGCAGCACCCCGGCGCAGCTGGTGCAGCGTCAGGCATTGCTGGCGCGGCAGATTCAGGAAAACGGCGTCACCTATAACGTCTATGCCGACCCCAAAGGTGCAGATAGGCCGTGGGAACTGGATCTGCTGCCCCATGTGATTGCGGCGGATGAGTGGCAGCAACTGTCGGCCGGGATCGCCCAGCGCGCGCGGTTGCTGAATGCCGTGCTGGCCGACTTGTACGGGCCGCAACGTTTGATCAGCGAAGGCCTGCTGCCGGCGGAACTGGTCTTCGGTCATAACAATTTTCTCTGGCCCTGTCAGGGTATTGCGCCGCCTGAAGAGGCCTTTCTGCACCTGTACGCCGTGGATCTGGCACGCACGCCGGACGGGCGCTGGTGGGTCACGGCGGATCGCACGCAAGCGCCGTCGGGCGCGGGCTATGCGCTGGAAAACCGTACCATCGTGTCTCGCGCCTTCCCCGAGTTGTACCGTGACCTGAAGGTGCAGCATCTGGCGGGTTTCTTCCGTACCTTGCAGGAAACCCTGGCCCGGCAGGCGCCCGGCGATGACGACGCGCCGCTGGTGGTGTTGCTGACGCCGGGGCGGTTCAACGAAAGCTATTTCGAACATCTTTATCTGGCGCGCCAACTCGGCTATCCGCTGGTGGAGGGCGGCGACCTCACGGTGCGCGATGCCACGGTATACCTGAAAACCCTCAGTGGCCTGCGCCGGGTACACGCGATCATGCGCCGGCTCGATGACGATTTCTGCGATCCGTTAGAGCTGCGCACAGACTCGGCGCTGGGCGTTCCCGGTCTGCTTGAGGCGGTACGACAGGGGCGGGTGCTGGTCGCCAACGCGCTCGGCAGCGGTGTGCTCGAGTCGCCGGGTTTGCTCGGCTTTCTGCCGAAGATCAACGAGTTCCTGTTCGGCGAAGAACTGATCCTGCCGTCCATTGCGACCTGGTGGTGTGGCGAGGCGCCGGTATTGGCTCAGGCGCTGGAAAAACTGCCTGAGCTGTTGATCAAACCAGCGTTTCCCTCGCAAAGCTTCGCGCCGGTATTTGGCCGTGATCTGAGTGAAAAACAGCGCCAGTCCCTCGCCGAGCGCATGCAGGCACGGCCTTATGCGTATGTTGCGCAAGAACTGGCCCAGCTGTCTCAGGCGCCGATCTGGCAGGCTGGAGACGGTCAGTTGCAACCCCGGGCGATCGGCATGCGCATGTATGCGGTGGCCAGCCATGACGGTTATCGGGTACTGCCGGGCGGTTTGACCCGAGTGGCTGCCGAGGCCGATGCCGAAGTGGTGTCGATGCAGCGCGGCGGGGCGAGTAAAGACACCTGGGTGCTGGGCGATCGGCCACCCCATGGCGAACAGTGGAAGACTCAACGTAACGTCGGCGTCCACGATCTGGTGCGGCGCGACCCTTATCTGCCCTCGCGGGTGGTGGAAAACCTGTTCTGGTTTGGCCGCTATTGCGAACGCTGCGACGACAGTGCGCGGTTGCTGCGGATCATGCTGGCGCGCTATGTCGACGGCGATGACCCGCAAGCCTTGCAGTCTGCGGTCGATCTCAGTGAGCGGCTGATGTTGCTGCCCGAAGAGGGCGAGTTGCCGGAGCGCCTGCTGGCCGCGTTGCTAGGCGAAGACTGGTCGTTCAGCCTGCGCTCCAACCTGCAACGTTTGCAGTGGGCGGCCTCGCAGGTGCGCGGCAAGCTTTCTCGGGAAAACTGGCAGGCACTGGTCGAGTTGCAACGCGAAGCGGCGGAACTGGATACCGATGAACCGGATTTCGGCGAGTTGCTCGATTTCCTCAACCGTCTGGTGATGTCGCTGGCGGCGCTGTCCGGGTTTGCGCTCGACGACATGACGCGCGACGAAGGCTGGCGCTTCCTGATGATCGGTCGGCGGATCGAGCGACTGCAATTTCTCAGCGCCAGTCTGGCGGCGTTTCTGCGCGGTGCCGGAGCGTTCGATCAGGCCGGTCTGGAATGGTTGCTGGAATTGGGCAACAGCAGCATTACGTACCGCTCACGCTATTTGGCGGTGGCACAGTTGATTCCGGTGCTCGACCTGTTGCTGCTCGATGAGCAGAACCCGCACGCGGTGTTGTTTCAGTTGAAACTGGTGACCCGCACGTTGAAACGCTTGAACGATGATTTCGGCGTGCCACGGGAAGCCGGATTGCCGAAACTGGTCGAGCGTCTTGGGCGATTTGATCTGGGCTGTCTGGAGAATCCGTTGTTCGGAGAGGCCAGCGTTCGCGCTGCGCTCGACGGCCTGGCCGATCTGCTGCAAGAGATTGCCGATGCCAGCGGCCAAGTGTCGGATCGCCTGGCCCTGCGCCATTTCGCCCATGTCGATGATGTCAGCCAGCGTACGGTGTCCGTCTGATGAGCGCGCATTACCAGATCTTCCACGACACCTGTTATCACTACGACAGCCCGGTTTCCCTCGCGCAGCAACTGGCGCACCTGTGGCCGCGCGAGTACAGTTGGCAGCGTTGTACTGAACAGCAATTGCTGATCAGCCCGCAGCCGACGGCTCGGCGCGATGAGCTGGATGTGTTCGGCAATCCGCTGACCCGGCTGGCGTTCGAGCGACCGCATGATGAGTTGCAGGTCAATGCGCGGCTGACCGTCGAAGTGCTGGCGCGGCCGGCGCTGGATTTCACGCAGTCTCCGGCGTGGGAACTGACGCGCAATGCGCTGACTTACAGCAGCCAGCCCTTGTCTGCCGAATTGCTTGAGGCTTGCCGTTACCGTTTCCAGTCACCGTACGTGCATTTGAAAAGCAGCTTCGTCGAGTTTTCGCAGAGTTGTTTTCCACCGGGCCAGCCCTTGATGCTGGGTGTGCAGGCGTTGATGCAGAAGATCTTCAGCGAATTCACTTTTGATGCCGAAGCGACCCAGGTGGCAACGCCATTGGTGGAAGTGCTGGAGCGGCGACGCGGTGTCTGTCAGGACTTCGCCCACCTGATGCTGGCCTGTGTGCGTTCGCGAGGGTTGGCGGCGCGTTATATCAGCGGCTATTTGCTTACCCAGCCGCCTCCGGGGCAGCCACGGTTGATTGGTGCCGATGCGTCGCATGCGTGGGTTTCAGTGTTTTGCCCGGTACTGGGCTGGGTGGATTTTGATCCGACCAATAATGTGCAACCTGCGCTGGAGCACATCACATTAGCGTGGGGGCGGGATTTTTCCGATGTGTCGCCGTTGCGGGGGGTGATACTCGGCGGCGGCAACCACGATCCGGAAGTCCGCGTTACGGTAATGCCACTGGATTAATGCAGATCAAACTGTAGGAGTGAGCCTGCTCGCGATAACGGTGTATCAGGCTGCAGAGGTTTGACTGACACACCACTATCGCGAGCAGGCTCACTCCTACACGGGAATTGGGGTGTCTGGGGAAGGGCTGTGAGGGCCGGCGGTGAAACCGCCAGCCCCGTCACAAATCCGCTGGGTCTGATTCGATCATCAAACCCGGTGGGGCTCAGGCGTCAGGCGCCTGATCTTTCGGTGTTTCAGTTGCTTCGGGTGCATCAACATCATCTTGCGACGCCACTTCACCGTCAGGGTTCAGTGCCGCTTCTTCAGCTACTTGTTTCTTGCGCTGAAGCTTTTCCTCTTTCTTCTGTTCCTTTGCCAGGTCTCGTTGACGTTTGGCGAAGGAGTAATTGGGTTTGGCCATGGGCGATCCTCTTGGGTCGAAGGTGAGGTTGAGCGGCGCGTATTCTGCCCTGTATCGGTGCCCGGCGGTTAGCCGGGTTTCTGGTCGACCCACTTCGGTGTGACGGTCGGTTGCCAGTTATCCAGGGAATCGAGCAGTGTTTGCGGCGATTCGCTGACTTGCAGCATGTCACGGTGTGGCGCGCGAACGAAGCCTTCGCCGACGATATGGTCGAGAAAAGCAGTGAGTTTGCTGTAGAAACCGTTCACTTCCAGCAAGCCCAGCGGCTTGCCGTGGTAGCCGAGTTGGCCCCAGGTCCAGACTTCGAACAGTTCTTCCAGAGTGCCAAGACCGCCGGGCAGAGCGATAAAGGCGTCACTGAGTTCGGCCATGCGGGCCTTGCGGGCGTGCATGCCGTCGACGACTTCCAGGCGAGTCAGGCTTTTATGGCCGATTTCCTTGTCCATCAGGCTCTGCGGAATGATCCCGATCACTTCACCGCCAGCGGCCAGCGCGGCGTCGGCGACAATCCCCATCAAACCGACAGCGCCACCGCCGTAGACCAGGGTCAGCTTGCGCTCGGCGAGGGCCTTGCCAAGGGCAACGGCAGCCTCGGTATAAGCCGGAACAGTGCCAGCATTGGCACCACAAAATACACACACGGATTTCAGAGACATGCCTTTCTCCTGGGTCAATCCGTCACAGGGTAACGGCTGGCACGCCTCGATCCAAGGTCTAAACTTCGCGTTCCGGCGATTCAAAGGTACCGCTGGCGCCACAGGCGTAAGCGGCAAGCAAGCTGCACAACAGACCGTTAAAGAACATGACAGGCACTCCGTTTCAGTAGATGCGCCGATCATAGGTCTGGCCGGGGAATCTGGCCGTTAGATTGTGTCGATGAGTGTCATAGCCTGAAAGTTGTATACAATTTTTGACTCAAGTCATAGGAACTTGCGAAGATTTCAGGCAGTCTTTCCACCATTCGTGTTTTTGTTAACCCTGCCTTGGAGATTCACCATGTTTTCCAAAGTTGTTGCGGTATCCCTGCTGGCGCTGGCCAGCAGCCAATTGATGGCTGCCGAGTGCAAAACCACCGTTGACTCCACCGATCAGATGTCCTTCAACACCAAGGAAATCGTGATCGACAAGAGCTGCAAGACCTTCACCGTCGAGCTGACTCACTCCGGCAGCCTGCCGAAGAACGTCATGGGCCATAACCTGGTGATCAGCAAAGAAGCTGACATGCAGCCTATCGCTACCGCCGGCCTGGCCGCCGGTATCGACAAGAACTACCTGCCGGAAGGTGACGCGCGCATCATCGCTCACACCAAAATCATCGGCGCCAAGGAAACTGATTCGCTGACTTTCGACGTGTCCAAGATTGCTGACGGCGGCTACGGCTTCTTCTGCTCGTTCCCGGGCCACATCTCGATGATGAAAGGCACGATTACTGTCAAGTAAGCAGGTTCGCCGCGTCATCGTTCTTCGCGAGCTGTCTCGCTCCCACAGGTTTGCACCGTCAATGTGGGAGTGAGCCTGCTCGCGAAGGGGCCATCAACATCAACTGATGTTCCGGCCAAAGAAAAGCCCGCTGAGGATCACGCCTCAGCGGGCTTTTTCATTCAATCACCGATCACGGCGCGAACGGCATTACGCGCTTGTGATGGGTCTTGTTGTAGGTCGCGACAATGATGTCGAACGCCTCCTTGCGCACCGCCTCGCCATGCAGGAAGGCATCGATCTCGGCGTAGGTAACGCCGTGCGACGCTTCGTCCGGTTTACCCGGTGACAGGTCTTCGAGGTCCGCCGTAGGGACTTTCTCCACCAGCGACTCCGGTGCACCAAAGCTGCGGGCAATCGCGCGCACCTGGTTTTTCACCAGACCACTGAGCGGTGCCAGGTCGCAAGCGCCATCACCGAACTTGGTGAAGAACCCCATCACCGCTTCCGCTGCATGATCAGTACCAATCACCAGTCCGTGCGCCGCGCCGGCGATGGTGTACTGGGCGACCATGCGCATGCGCGCCTTGGTGTTGCCGAGCACGAAATCCACCGACACCGCATGCTTGCCTTCAAACGCCGCCACTTCGCTGGCCAGCGATTTCACCGCCGGGCCGATGTTGACGGTATGGCGTTCGTCCGGGGCGATGAAGTCCACCGAGGCCTGGGCATCGTGTTCGTCGAACTGGGTTTCGTACGGCAGACGCACAGCGATGAATTTGTAGCTGTTGTCGCCCGTTTGATCACGCAGTTCGCGCATTGCGCGCTGGGCCAGCAGGCCGGCGGTCAGCGAGTCGACACCGCCGCTGATGCCCAGCACCAGCGTCTTGAGCCCGGAATTGACCAGGCAATCCTGAATGAAGGTAATGCGCCGGGCGACTTCGGCTTGCAGAGCCTTGTAGTCAGCGAATGGCGGTTGCACCTTGAGCTGTTCAGCAATCTCACGCTGTACGGCTTGCATGAATTCACTCCTTGCTAGATAGACTGGAATCGGCAGGAACCTGGAAAACGTGCCGCAAATAGGCGACGAAATTGGGATCTTTGCAGTGGGTCTTGCCTGGCTCGTCGGAGATCTTCGCCACCGGTTGGCCGTTGCAGGCGGTCATTTTAAGCACGATGCTCATCGGTTCGACACCCGGAATATCACAGGTGAGGTTGGTGCCGATGCCGAAACTCACATTGATCCGACCGTGCAGCGCGCGGAAGATTTCCAGTGATCTGGGCAGTGTCAGGCTGTCGGAGAACACCAGGGTCTTGCTCATCGGGTCGATGCCGAGCTTGTGGTAGTGGGCGATGCATTTCTCACCCCACGCCACAGGATCCCCGGAGTCGTGACGCAGGCCATCGAAAAGCTTGGCGAAAAACAGGTCGAAGTCGCCAAGGAAAGCATCGGTGGTGATGCAGTCGGTGAGGGCGATCCCGAGCAGACCGCGGTATTCACGAACCCAGCAGTCGAGCGCGGCGATCTGGCTGTCGATCAGTCGTGGGCCGAGTTGCTGGTGAGCCATGATCCATTCGTGGGCCATGGTGCCCAACGGTTTCATGTCCAGCTCGCGGGACAGATGCACGTTGCTGGTGCCGACAAAGCGGCCCGGGAAGTCGTGCTTCAGCACGCTCACCACTTCTTCCTGCACTCGGTACGAGAAGCGGCGGCGGGTACCAAAATCGGCGACCTGCAATTGCGCCAGTTCGTCGGCCGAGGCGTTGGCAGTCAGCCAGTCGAACTTGCGATAGAGCTGCTCACGGGCCTGTTCCAGCACTGTCTCGCGGTAGCGATAACGATTGCGCACTTCGCTGACGATTGCCAGCAGCGGTACTTCGTAGAGGATCACATGCAGCCACGGCCCACGCAGGCGGATGAACAGTTCGCCGTTCTCGATGCCGGTGTGCAGATAGCGCAGGTTGAAGCGGAACAGTCCGAGGAAACGCAGGAAGTCCGGTTTGAGGAAGCTGATGCGCTCAAGAAAACTCAACTGATCGGCGCTCAGACTCAGATCGGCCAGACGCTCGATCTGATAGCGGATCTCGGCCAGATACGGGCGCAGATCCTCGCTGTTACGGCAACGAAACTCCCATTCGACTTCGACGTTGGGGTAGTTGTGCAGCACCGCCTGCATCATCGTCAGCTTGTAGAAGTCGGTGTCGAGCAGGTTCTGCACGATGCGATCGGCAAACACACTCTCGCTCATAAACGGGTCTCCGGGTGCGCCGCGCGTTGGCGCGGTATCAATCAATGGCGCTAGTGGCGCATATCAGCGGCAGGTATTGCCAGCAATTTCTGTTCTGGGTCAGGTCTATTGTGGTGAGGGGATTTATCCCCGACCGGCTGCGAAGCAGCTGTTGCTCTTGATATTTTGGGGCCGCTGCGCGACCCATCGGGGATAAATCCCCTCGCCACAGGGGGCAGATGTCAGCCTGGATTGTCGATCTGTTCGAGCATCCACTTCACAAAGTCCCGCACCTTCGGCACTTCCGCCGAGTGTTCCGGGTACGCCAGGTAATAGGCGTCGCTGCTCGGCATTGCATGCTGCCAGGGAATGACCAGTTTGCCGTCGGCCAATTCCTCTTCCACCAGAAACCGTGGCAGCAGCGCCACGCCGCAGCCGACCTGCGCGGCGCGGATGCACATATAAAAGGTTTCGAAACGCGGCCCGTGGTAGCTGTGTTCAGTCTGGTAGCCCTGACTGTCGAACCAGTCGTGCCAGGCCTGCGGGCGCGAGGCATTTTGCAGAAGAACCAGATCGGTCAGTTGCGTCGGATCAGTGAAAGGTTTATCCGGCAGGCTGCCCGGTGCGCAAACCGGCACCAGTTCTTCGCCGAACAGTTTCAGGCATTCGGTGCCGGGCCGTGAGCCCTGGCCAAAATAAAACGCCAGATCACTGCGGCCTTGCAGCAGATCATCCGCCTCTTGTTCGTTGCACAAATCCAGATGGATCGACGGATGGCGCAAACGCCAGCCCTTCAGGCGCGGCACCAGCCAGCGGGCGCCGAAGGTCGATGGCGTGGAAACGCGCAGGACTTCGGTCTCGCCGCCGTAGGAACGCAGGTAATGCGTCGACATCTCCACCTGTGTGAGGATTTTTCGTACTTCGACCAGATACAAATCCCCGGCCGGGGTCATCTGCAAACGCCGGCGCACGCGGCGGAACAATAAATGCTGCAACAATTCCTCAAGCTGCGCGACCTGTTTGCTCACGGCGCTCTGGGTCAGGTTCAGTTCCTCGGCGGCCCGGGTGAAGCTCAGGTGTCGGGTCACGGCCTCGAAGCACTGCAACGCAGTAATCGACGGCAGATGGCGTTTGTTCAGCATGGCGGATCCTTTTTCTTGTCTTTCTGCCCAGCATGAATAAACGGAATGATATCTCGCGTAAAGGTCGTTTGTTGACTCGCCGTACTGACGCTACAACTAAAGGCCTGCCCGGTCGCGCAACAGCGGCCGCACACATTCAGTTTTTTGCTTGAGGAGTGACCCATGGTTGCCGCATTGCTTGATCGTCTAGGTGTGAACCCGGCCCTGTACCAGAACGGCAAAGTGCCGGTGCATTCGCCCATCGACGGCAGCCGCATCGCCGCCGTGAACTGGGAAGGTCCGGCCGAAGTCGAGCAGCACATCAGTCGCGCAGATCATGCGTTCGAAGCTTGGCGCAAGGTGCCGGCACCGCGTCGCGGCGAACTGGTGCGTCAGTTCGGTGAGGTGTTGCGCGAATACAAGAACGATCTCGGTGAGCTGGTTTCCTGGGAAGCGGGCAAGATCACTCAGGAAGGCCTGGGCGAAGTGCAGGAGATGATCGACATCTGCGACTTCGCCGTCGGCCTGTCCCGCCAGTTGTATGGTTTGACCATCGCTTCCGAGCGCCCGGGCCACCACATGCGTGAAACCTGGCATCCGCTGGGCGTGGTCGGGGTGATCAGTGCGTTCAACTTCCCGGTCGCGGTGTGGGCGTGGAACACCACCCTGGCGCTGGTCTGCGGCAACCCGGTGGTATGGAAACCGTCGGAGAAAACTCCGCTGACCGCGCTGGCCTGTCAGGCCCTGTTTGATCGCGTGGTGAAGAATTTCAGCGATGCCCCGGCGAATCTCTGCCAGGTGATCATTGGTGGTCGCGATGCCGGCGAAGCGTTGGTCGATGACCCGCGTGTCGCACTGATCAGCGCCACCGGCAGCACGCGCATGGGCCGCGAAGTAGCGCCGAAAGTCGCCGCACGTTTCGCCCGCAGCATTCTCGAACTGGGCGGCAACAACGCGATGATCCTCGGCCCGAGCGCCGATCTCGACATGGCCGTGCGCGCCATCCTGTTCAGCGCCGTCGGTACCGCCGGTCAGCGCTGCACCACGCTGCGTCGCTTGATTGCTCACGAGTCGGTGAAGGAAGAGATCGTTACTCGCCTCAAAGCGGCGTATTCCAAAGTACGTATCGGCCATCCGCTGGAAGGCAATCTGGTCGGTCCGCTGATCGACAAACACAGTTTCGAAAACATGCAGGATGCGCTGGAACAGGCACTAAGCGAGGGCGGCCGGGTGTTTGGCGGCAAGCGTCAACTGGAAGATCAGTTCCCGAATGCCTACTACGTGTCGCCGGCCATCGTTGAAATGCCGGAACAGAGCGATGTGGTCTGCAGCGAGACCTTCGCGCCGATTCTCTACGTGGTCGGTTACAGCGATTTTCAGGAAGCGCTGCGTTTGAACAATGCGGTGCCACAAGGCTTGTCGTCGTGCATTTTCACCACGGACGTGCGTGAGGCCGAGCAGTTCATGTCGGCGGTCGGCAGCGACTGCGGTATCGCCAACGTCAACATCGGCCCGAGCGGCGCCGAGATTGGCGGCGCGTTTGGCGGCGAGAAGGAGACCGGTGGCGGTCGTGAGTCGGGCTCGGATGCGTGGCGCGGGTACATGCGTCGCCAGACCAACACCGTGAACTACTCGCTGGAGTTGCCGCTGGCGCAGGGCATCACGTTCGACTGACAGGTGGAAATCCCCTGTAGGAGTGAGCCTTTGTGGTGAGGGGATTTATCCCCGACCGGTTGCGAAGCAGCCGCAAAACAGTTGTATGCGGTTTGTCTGGCAATACGCGATTGCAGGTTTTGGGGCCGCTACGCAGCCCGTCGGGGATAAATCCCCTCACCACAGGGTTCGCTCCCACAGGATCAACAGTGTGTTTGGCAGGTTTCTGTTGGAGTCTGGCAATGCCGTTACGCGAAGAATGTCTGTGGGAAAAACTCACGCCACAAAGGCCGGATAACACCGCGCTCAGGGGCGAAGTCAAAGTCGATGTCTGCGTGATCGGCGCCGGGTTCACCGGGTTGTCGGCGGCGCTGCATCTGTTGGAAAAAGGTAAAAGTGTTTGCGTGCTGGAGGCTCATCGTGCCGGCAATGGCGGTTCCGGACGTAACGTCGGCCTGGTCAACGCCGGCATGTGGATCCCGCCGGACGAGATCGAAGCGGGTTTCGGCGAAGTCGTCGGCAGTCAGCTCAACCGCATGTTGGGTGCGGCGCCGGCGCTGGTGTTCAGCCTTGTGGACAAGTACAACATCGATTGCCAGTTGCGCCGCGAAGGCACCTTGCACATGGCGCACAACGCCAAGGGTGAGGCGGATCTGCGCAGTCGCGAGGAACAATGGAAACGCCGTGGCGCGCCGGTCGAACTGCTGACCGGCAAGGCTTGCAAGCAAGCGACCGGCACGCAAAAAATCGCCGCCGCGCTGCTCGACCGTCGTGCGGGTACGCTCAATCCGATGGCCTATGTCACCGGCCTGGCCAACGCCGTGAAGGGCCTCGGTGGGCAGATGTTTGATCATTCGCCGGTCGCTCGTCTTGAGCGCATCGGCCAGGCTTGGTCCGTGCAGACCGAGCAAGGTTCGGTGCTGGCCGAGCAGGTGGTCATCGCCTCCAACGCCTACACCGAAGGCGACTGGACCGAACTCAAGCGCAACTTCTTCCCCGGTTATTACTATCAGGTTGCCTCGGTGCCGCTGACCGAAGACGCCGCGCAAGAGATTCTCCCGGGCGGGCAGGGCTCGTGGGACACCCGCCAGGTCTTGAGCAGCATTCGTCGTGACAAGGAAGGGCGACTGCTGCTCGGCAGTCTTGGCAACGGCAATCAGAAACCGACCTGGTTTCTCAAAGCCTGGGCCGACCGGGTGCAGCAGCATTACTTCCCCAATCTGAAGCCAGTTGAATGGGAATGCACCTGGACCGGGCGCATTGCCTTTACCCCCGATCACCTCATGCGCCTGTTCGAACCGGCGCCGGGTCTGGTGGCCGTCACCGGCTACAACGGCCGTGGCGTGACCACCGGCACTGTGGTCGGCAAAGCCTTCGCTGACTATCTGTGTAATGGCAATCCTCAAGCCCTGCCGATTCCCTTTGCACCGATGCAGCCCTTGGCGGGCGTGGGCTTGCGCAGTTGCCTGTACGAGGCCGGGTTCTCGCTGTATCACGCGGGCCAGTGCCTGCGCATCGTGATTTGAGTGTTGAAATTTGTTGCCGGAGGCGGCGCTTTCCGATGCAGCGACTAGCCTGTAATGGTGCGGGTTGTAGCAGTCCCGCACCAGCAGTGTGCAGTTCGGTGACGCGGGCTGTTACAGGCTGGTTGCACGTCGTTTGGCGCCGCGGTTGCACTGTTGGCGCATGCGGGGTGCGCGTGAAAGGGTCAGTGGTGTCACCGGCCGGGGTGGCGAGGGGTGGGCGGGGGGTGT
>NZ_JBIUWQ010000017.1:29906-106602 GCF_044743525.1 Pseudomonas sp. NPDC087598
AAATGGTTTCACCTTCCGCGGTTTAGACGGTTGCACGCCCAATGAAAATGGGAACGAAACAGTCGAAATAACAAGAAAGCAGCGACTTTTTGAAGAATAAAAAACCGATGGCACGGCCCTTGCTCTGAGCATTCAGTGAAGTGAAGTCGCAGTGCCAACTAAAAAAAACCTTGGAGCACCACCTCATGTCCCAGACGTTTTACAAGAAAGGCTTTCTGGCCCTCGCAGTGGCTACTGCGCTGGGTGTTTCTGCGTTTGCTCAGGCTGACATCAAAATCGGCGTAGCGGGTCCAATGACTGGCGCCAACGCGGCATTTGGCGAGCAGTACATGAAGGGTGCACAGGCAGCGGCGGACGCAGTCAACGCGGCGGGCGGCGTCAACGGTGAAAAAATCGTTCTGGTCAAAGGCGATGACGCCTGCGAGCCGAAGCAGGCGGTGACAGTCGCCAAGGACCTGGTCAACCAGAAAGTTGCCGGCGTGGTCGGACACTTCTGTTCCTCTTCCACCATTCCAGCCTCGGAAATCTACGACGAAGCCGGTGTCATCGCGATCACCCCGGGCTCCACCAACCCGCAAGTGACCGAGCGTGGCCTCAGCGCCATGTTCCGTATGTGCGGGCGTGACGACCAGCAAGGCATCGTCGCCGGCGACTACATCGTCGACGTGCTCAAGGGCAAGAAAGTCGCGGTGCTGCACGACAAGGACACTTACGGCCAGGGTCTGGCTGACGCCACCAAGGCTCAGCTGGAAAAACGCGGCGTCAAGCCAGTGCTGTATGAAGGCCTGACCCGTGGCGAGAAAGACTTCAGCGCCGTGGTCACCAAGATCCGCGCGGCCGGTGCCGATGTCGTCTACTTCGGCGGCCTGCACCCGGAAGCCGGTCCACTGGTCAAACAGCTGCGTACCGAAGGCCTGAAAGACGTCAAGTTCATGTCTGATGACGGCATCGTCACCGACGAACTGGTGACCACCGCTGGTGGCCCGCAATACGTCGACGGCGTGCTGATGACCTTCGGCGCCGACCCGCGCCTGCTGCCAGAGAGCAAGACCGTTGTGGATGCTTTCCGCAAGGCCGGCACCGAGCCTGAAGGCTACACCCTGTACGCCTACGCCTCGGTGCAGACCCTGGCTGCCGCGTTCAACGGCGCCAAATCCAACAGTGGCGAGAAAGCTGCCGAGTGGCTGAAAGCCAACCCGGTGAAAACCGTCATGGGCGAGAAGGCGTGGGACAAGAAGGGCGACCTGAAAGTCTCCGACTACGTGGTTTACCAGTGGGACGCGACTGGCAAATACCACCAGCTGGAAAAACAGAAGTAAGGGCTGACGCGATCAGCTGATTCCCACCAATCCAATGTGGGAGCGAGCCTGCTCGCGAAGACGGACTGACAGGCAACACATTCGTTGAATGTTCAACCGCTTTCGCGAGCAGGCTCGCTCCCACAGGGACGGTGTGGGATGAGCTGATCGTGGCTGACATTGCTCCGACGTACATCTGTATTTTCCTGGAAGAGCCGCACACCCACAGGTGTGCAGGTTCTCATTGCGTGAGATTGCGTTATGGATGGTATTTTCCTGCAGCAACTGGTCAACGGCCTGACCCTCGGGTCGGTCTACGGCCTGATCGCCATCGGCTACACAATGGTCTACGGCATCATCGGCATGATTAACTTCGCCCACGGCGAGGTTTACATGATTTCTGCTTACCTGGCGGCAATCAGTCTGGCTCTGCTGGCTTACTTCGGTATTGAATCCTTCCCGCTGTTGATGCTCGGCACACTGGTCTTCACCATCGTCGTTACCGGGGTGTATGGCTGGGTCATCGAACGCATCGCTTACAAACCACTGCGCAACTCCACCCGACTGGCTCCGCTGATCAGCGCCATCGGTATCTCCCTGATCCTGCAAAACTATGCACAGATCAGCCAGGGCGCCCGTCAACAGGGTGTTCCAACGCTGCTCACCGGCGCCTGGCGCGTCGACATCGGCACTGGCTTCGTCCAGCTCACCTACACCAAGATTTTCATTTTGGTGGCTGCCTTCGTCGGCATGGGCCTGCTGACCTATGTCATCAAGTACACCAAGCTCGGCCGCATGTGCCGCGCCACTCAACAAGACCGCAAGATGGCCTCGATCCTGGGGATCAACACCGACCGGGTGATTTCCTATGTGTTCATCATCGGTGCAGCAATGGCGGCTTTGGCCGGCGTACTGATCACCATGAACTACGGCACGTTCGACTTCTACGCAGGCTTCGTCATCGGCATCAAGGCATTCACTGCCGCCGTGCTTGGCGGGATCGGCTCGCTGCCAGGCGCGATGCTGGGCGGGATCATTCTCGGGATCTCCGAGTCGCTGTTCTCCGGTCTGGTCAACGCCGACTACAAAGACGTGTTCAGCTTCTCGCTGCTCGTACTTGTTCTGGTCTTCCGGCCGCAGGGCCTGTTGGGCCGTCCTCTTGTGTCGAAGGTGTAAGCGATGTCTTCAACCACTCAAAAAAACATCGATATCAAAAAAAGCCTGGTTGAGGCGATTCTTGCCGGCCTCATTGCCCTGATCGTGTTCGGCCCGATTGTCGGCGTCGTGCTCGAGGGCTACAGCTTCAATCTTGAGCCGACCCGCGTCGCGTGGATTATCGGCATTGTCATGATTGGCCGGTTTGCCCTCAGCCTGTTCCTGCAGACGCCCAAGGGCCTGAAGATTCTCGATGGATTCGAGAGCACCGGCTCCGGTGTGCATGTGTTGCCTGCCGATCACAAATCCTCGCTGCGCTGGATCATCCCGCTGCTGATTGTGCTGGCCGTGATCGTGCCGTTTGTTTCCAACTCCTATCTGCTGGGCGTGGTCATCCTCGGGTTGATCTACGTGTTGCTGGGGCTTGGGCTGAACATCGTGGTGGGGCTGGCCGGTCTGCTTGACCTCGGTTATGTGGCGTTTTATGCCATCGGTGCCTACGGTCTGGCGCTCGGTTATCAATATCTTGGCCTGGGTTTCTGGACCGTGCTGCCACTGGCGGCGATCACTGCGGGTCTGGCCGGTTGCATCCTCGGTTTCCCGGTGCTGCGCCTGCACGGCGACTATCTGGCAATCGTGACCCTGGGTTTCGGTGAAATCATCCGTCTGATCCTCAACAACTGGCTGTCGCTGACCGGTGGTCCGAACGGCATGCCGGCGCCGCTGCCGACGTTCTTCGGTCTGGAGTTCGGCAAACGCGCTAAGGACGGCGGAGTACCGTTTCACGAGTTCTTCGGCATCGCCTACAACCCGGACGTGAAGTACTACTTCATCTACGCGGTTTTGTTCCTGGTGGTGCTGGCCGTGCTGTACATCAAGCATCGTCTGGTGAAAATGCCGGTCGGCCGCGCCTGGGAAGCCTTGCGTGAAGATGAAATCGCCTGCCGTTCGATGGGCCTCAACCACGTGTTGGTCAAACTCTCGGCGTTCACCATTGGTGCGTCGACGGCCGGTCTGGCCGGGGTGTTTTTTGCCACTTACCAAGGCTTCGTCAACCCGACCTCGTTCACCTTCTTCGAATCGGCGCTGATTCTGGCCATTGTTGTGCTTGGTGGCATGGGCTCGACCATCGGCGTGGTAATTGCCGCATTCGTGCTGACCGTCGCTCCGGAACTGCTGCGCGGCTTCGCTGAATACCGCGTGCTGCTGTTCGGCATCCTGATGGTGTTGATGATGATCTGGCGACCACGCGGGCTGATTCGTATCAGCCGTACCGGGGTCACTCCACGCAAAGGTGCCATTCACTATGAGAGGACTGCGCCATGAGTGAAGTCGTACTCTCTGTTGAAAAACTGATGATGCATTTCGGTGGCATCAAGGCCCTGAGTGACGTCAGCCTGAAGGTCAAACGCAACTCGATTTTCGCGTTGATTGGCCCCAACGGTGCTGGCAAGACTACGGTGTTCAACTGCCTGACCGGGTTCTACAAAGCCTCCGGCGGCAAGATCGAACTCAACGTACGCGGCCAGCAGACCAACGTGATCAAGCTGCTGGGCGAGTCGTTCAAACCGACCGATTTCGTCTCGCCGAAAAACTTCCTCAGCCGTCTGTATTACAAGATGTTCGGCGGCACTCACTTGGTGAACCGCGCAGGCCTGGCCCGGACTTTTCAGAACATTCGCCTGTTCAAGGAAATGTCGGTGCTGGAAAACCTGCTGGTGGCCCAGCACATGTGGGTCAACCGCAACATGCTCGCCGGGATCCTCAACACCAAGGGCTACCGCAAGGCTGAAAGCGATGCGCTGGATTGCGCGTTTTACTGGCTGGAAGTGGTCGATCTGGTGGACTGCGCCAACCGTCTGGCCGGTGAACTCTCGTACGGCCAGCAACGCCGCCTGGAGATCGCCCGGGCCATGTGCACGCGCCCGCAGATCATCTGCCTCGACGAACCGGCCGCCGGCCTCAACCCTCAGGAAACCGAAGCGCTGAGCGCGATGATCCGGCTGCTGCGAGACGAGCACGATCTGACCGTGGTGCTGATCGAACATGACATGGGCATGGTAATGAGCATTTCTGATCACATCGTGGTACTGGACCACGGCATCGTCATCGCCGAAGGCGGACCTGAAGCGATTCGCAACGACCCGAAAGTGATTGCCGCCTACCTGGGCGCCGACGAAGAGGAGTTGGTATGAGTCAACCGATCCTCGAACTCAAAGACCTGGACGTGTTCTACGGGCCGATCCAGGCGCTCAAAGGCGTATCACTGCAGATCAACGAGGGAGAAACCGTCAGCCTGATCGGCTCCAACGGCGCGGGCAAGTCGACGCTGCTGATGTCGATCTTCGGCCAGCCACGGGCGGCGGCCGGGCAGATCCTTTATCAAGGCGTCGACATTACCCACAAGTCATCGCACTACATCGCCTCCAACGGTATTGCGCAGTCGCCGGAAGGACGGCGGGTGTTCCCTGACATGACCGTCGAGGAAAACCTGCTGATGGGCACCATTCCGATTGGCGACAAGTACGCCAAGGAAGACATGCAGCGCATGTTCGAGCTGTTTCCCCGGCTCGAAGAGCGCCGCACCCAGCGGGCGATGACCATGTCCGGCGGCGAGCAGCAAATGCTCGCGATTGCCCGCGCGTTGATGAGCCGGCCAAAGCTGTTGCTGCTTGATGAGCCGAGCCTGGGCCTGGCGCCGATCGTGGTGAAGCAGATCTTCGCGACCCTGCGGGAGCTGGCGAAAACCGGCATGACGATTTTCCTCGTCGAGCAGAACGCCAACCATGCATTGAAGCTGTCTGACCGGGCGTATGTGATGGTCAACGGCGAGATTCGCCTGACCGGTACCGGCAAGGAGTTGCTGGTGAACGAGGAGGTGCGTAACGCTTATCTGGGCGGGCACTGATTCTTTTACGTTATGCACAGCCCCGGCGACGCAAGTCCCGGGGCTTTTTCATGCCTCAAATCCGGCGCAACCCCATGTGGGAGCGAGCCTGCTCGCGAATGCGGTGTATCAGTGGCCTGATTGTCTGGATGTGCCATCGCCTTCGCGAGCAGGCTCGCTCCCACAGTTGAATTGGGTAATTTCCAAAATTGTGGAAAACAAATTCCGCTACCTGCCAAAGCGCGACATATAGACGCTGCAAATGGCTGTTTTTCCACAGTTTTGACTTGTCCCCGTTTGCTGTGGAGCTGGCTGTGAATAACGTGGGAGTAGCTGGCTAAGAGCCTTGTATAACGTGGCTTGTAGCGTTGTGGTTGTTTTTTGATCAGGTGTTTTTACGATAGCGGCAGGCGTCGTTGTCAACCTTTTTATGGTCGGTGCAGAACAGGCAATTTGCTGTGTGCAGTCCTGTGGATAAGTCTGTGATTAAACTCTGGAAAGACGCCGCTAAGCGGCGTAATTGCTGGCCTCGCGCAATCACCGCTATGACCGCTCGGTCGTGCAAAATGCCATGTCCCGCACATCTGTCACTTCAGGGTCAAGCAAAAAACTTTCTATTTCCGCCGCAAAGCCTTGTGTGGCGCGGCTTTGCGCGGTTCCACTTGCCCCCGGAAACTGTGGACGGGACTGTGGATAACGTGCGCGCATATGGCTACAGGCCGCGGTCACTATGGCGTTGGTGCGATTGGTCGTTTTTTGTACAGTGCGTGGGTGTTGCCCGTGAATGCCGGGCCGGGCATGCTGGCTGCTGATTTTCTATTCCAAGGGCTGCTCCGGTGGCCGAAGCAAGGAGAACACGATGTCCAACACCCTGTTTATCACCGGCGCGACGTCCGGTTTTGGTGAAGCCTGCGCCCGTCGTTTTGCCGAGGCTGGCTGGAAACTGGTGCTGACCGGCCGTCGTGAAGAACGCCTCAACGCGCTGTGTGCCGAGTTGTCGAAGCAAACCGAAGTGCATGGCCTGGTCCTGGATGTGCGTGATCGCAAGGCAATGGAAGAGGCGATTGCCAATCTGCCGCCTTCGTTCGCCAAACTGCGTGGCCTGATCAACAACGCCGGTCTGGCGCTGGGCGTGGACCCTGCGCCGAAATGCGATCTGGACGATTGGGACACCATGGTCGACACCAACGTCAAAGGCCTGATGTACGCCACCCGCCTGCTATTGCCGCGCCTGATCGCCCATGGCCGTGGCGCCGGCATCGTCAACCTTGGCTCCATCGCCGGTAACTATCCGTATCCGGGCAGCCACGTATATGGCGCGACCAAGGCATTCGTTAAACAGTTTTCGCTGAACCTGCGTTGCGATTTGCAGGGTACGGGCGTGCGGGTCAGCAACATCGAGCCGGGGCTGTGCGAGAGCGAGTTCTCGCTGGTGCGCTTCGCGGGCGATCAGGAGCGCTACAACGCAACCTACGCTGGTGCCGAGCCGATCCAGCCGCAAGACATCGCCGAGACGATTTTCTGGGTGATGAATGCGCCTGCGCACATCAATATCAACAGCCTGGAATTGATGCCGGTGAGCCAGACCTGGGCTGGGTTTGCGATCGAGCGTAATAAGGCTTAAGACCGGGTTGAGGCCATTCGCGAGCAGGCTCGCTCCCACATTGGAATGCATTGCAAAGTGGGAGCGAGCCTGCTCGCGAAGGGGGCAAATCGGCCAAAACAGGGCAATAAGGTAAACTCCTCTCGCAACAACCCGACCGCACCCCGCGGTTTTCAAGGTTTTTCGAGGAGTTCAAGTGAGTAACCGAGGTGAGCAGTCGCTGCTCAAACAATCGACCATCCTGATGTTCGCGGTGTCGATCGCCGGGATCGTCACCGGTTTTATTTCTGGTTCGCAATCCATCCTGTTCGATGGTTTTTTCTCGCTGATCGCAACCTTCATCAAAGTCCTGATGCTGATTACGGCCAAACTGATCGCCAAGGAAAGCAATCACCGTTTCCAGTTCGGCTTCTGGCATCTGGAGCCGATGGTGCTGCTGATCGAAGGCAGCTTCCTGCTGTTGATTGCGATCTATGCGTTTCTCAACGGTGTGTTCGGCATTATCAATGGCGGTCGCGAGATCGAGTTGGGTCTGGTGATCATCTATGCCGCAGTGTTTACCGTGGTTGAGTTCGCTTACTTCTTCTACGTGCGCCGGCGTAATCGCAAGCTCAAATCCAGCCTGATCCAGTTCGACAACATCAGTTGGCTGGTGGACGCGATGTTATCGGTCGGCCTGTTGATAAGTTTTCTCGCGGCGCTGTTGCTCAAGTCCCAGGGCTATGGCGAGTGGGCGAGGTTTGTCGACCCGCTGATCCTGATCGTACTGGCCCTGACCATGCTGCCGCCGGCGTTCAAGATTCTTGGTCCGGCGCTACGCGACGTGTTGGGTATCGCCCCGGATACGCTGGATGATCAGGTGCGTCAGGTGATGGAAGTGGCGAAAGTCGAGCATGGTTTCGATGATTACGTCTCATACGTGCAGAAGCACGGGCGGGCACGGTTTATCGAGATTCATGTGGTGTTGCCAGCGGATTACGCGTTGAGCAGCGTTGGTCAGCTGGATGCGTTGCGTGAGGAGATCTCGGCGAAGCTGGGCAAACCGGATGCGGCGCGCTGGTTGACTATCAGCTTCACGGGCGACAAGAAGTGGATTGCTTGATTCAGGGCTGCTGAATCTCCTGTGGCGAGCGAGCTTGCTCGCGCTGGGCTGCGTAGCGGCCCCGGGATTTTTTGAGTGCTGCGCACTCAAGCGGGAGCAAGCTCCCTCGCCACAGAATAAGTTCAGTCAGTTAGTTCAGGTATTCAGCCAAACCGTGGTAGCAAGTTGCAAGGTGATACGGCGTAGTAGAAGGCATGTCCTTGCGGCTGACTTCGCCTTGTTCATCACGGCATTCATGCCAACCACCGGCATGCAGAAAACGCTGCTGCAGCGCCTGCAATTGGCGCAACACTGCGGCTTCGCTGTCCGGTCGCAACGTCAGGGCGCGCAGGTATTCAGCCTGGGCCCAGATCCGCTGAGTCGAATCTTTCGGGCGGCCGTCCAGCTCCAGATCAAGCATCGCCCGCACCGCGCCGGACGGCTGTTCGACGCCAAATTGCTCGGTAAAGGCGAAAGCCTTGTCCAGTGCTGCATGCAGTTTCGAGCCCCGCAGCAATGGCGACGATTCGAGCAGGAAATACCATTCGAACTGGTGTCCCGGTTCGTACCAGTTATCCACAGCCCCCAGCGGTTTTTCCATCAACACGCCCTGTTGCGGGTCGACGAAGTGCTTGTGCATGGCTGTGCATAACTCGATCAGCATCTGCTGCGTCGCGGCATCTTCGCGCACGGAAAGGGTGGCAAGAAACGCTTCGGCCAAGTGCATCAGCGGGTTTTGCAAAGGGCCGGTTTGCAGGGTGATCCAGTCGCGTTCAAGGCAGGCTTCGTACAAGCCATCACCGGTGGCAAAACGGCGGCCGATGACTTCCAGCGCAGCGTTCAGCGTCGACTCCACCAGCGGCTCACGGGATTTTGCCCAGTAATGCGCGCAGGCGAACAGGATGAACGCGTGAGTGTAGAGATCCTTGCGCTGATCAAGTGGTTTGCCCTGCGCATCGATGCTGTAGAACCAGCCACCGTGCTCGGCGTCATGGAAGTGCCGTTGCAGGGAACGGAACAGCGCTGCTGCGCGTTCCTCGGCGTTATCCACAACCCCGATCAGGCTGGAAAACAGATACAGCTGCCGTGCGCAGGCCATCGCCCGATAGCGTTGCGGTGGCAGTGGTTGGTGTGCGGCGTCCAGCGCCTCGTAAGGCAATGCCATGTCGGCATTCCAGCCCGGGCCTTGCCACAACGGCACGATCACGTTCACAAAGTGCTGTTGCACATCGCTGAACAGGGCGGTCAATTCAGGCTGGGAGGCGGAGCGGGAAGCATGGGGCATTGGCGGACGTCGTCACGGCTGGGGCGATTGCGCGACATGGTAGCAGAGAGACCGACCTGAGCGATGTGGTGTCTGTCAGACCACTTTCGCGAGCAGGCTCGCTCCCACAGGTTTTGTATCCGCCACAAATCCAGTGTGGGAGTGAGCCTGCTCGCGAAAAGGCCAGCCCAAGCGCTAAAAGATTAACCGGCTAACAACCAGACCCCGGTCGCCGCCGAAGCAGCGCCCGCCAGGCGCACCAGCGGCGCTGCGGCTTGAGGCAACACGCGCACCACGCCATAACCGGCGGCATGCAACACGGCAGTGGCGGCGACGAAACCTGCGGCATACGCCCATGGGCTGCTCATGTCCGGCAATTCAAGGCCATGTGCGACCCCATGGAACAGCGCAAACACCGCCGTCGCCGCCACCGCCATCACCAGCGGCGGACGTACCGCCAGCGCGACGGCCAGGCCCAGCGCCAGGACCGACGCGGCAATCCCGCTTTCCAGTGCCGGCAATTCCAGCCCTTCAAAACCGAGCATGCCGCCGATCAACATGGTGCCGACAAAAGTGCACGGCAGCGCCCAGCGTGCCGCGCCTTGTTGCTGCGCCGCCCACAAGCCGACAGCAACCATCGCCAGCAAATGGTCGAGGCCACCGATCGGGTGGCTGATGCCGGCGATCAAACCGCTGTCGCCATGCCCGGGGTGAGCAAAGGCCAGAGCCGGGGTCAGCAGCAGCGCGACGGCGCCGAGAATACGTTTGAGTGTCATGGATAAGCTTCCTTGTTGAAAAATGAATCAGGCTGCTGTCAGCAAACCCTGGCGTTCGATGAAGGCGATGATCTCTTCCAGGCCCTGGCCGGTTTTCTGGTTACTGAACACGAATGGCTTGCCGTTGCGCATGCGTTTGGTGTCGCTGTCCATCATTTCCAGCGAGGCGCCCACCAGCGGCGCGAGGTCGATCTTGTTGATCACCAGCAGGTCGGACTTGCAGATTCCGGGCCCGCCCTTGCGCGGCAGCTTGTCGCCGGCCGAAACATCGATCACATAGATAGTCAGGTCGGACAGTTCCGGGCTGAACGTCGCCGAGAGGTTGTCGCCGCCGGACTCCACCAGAATCAGGTCCAGCCCGGGAAAGCGTCGGTTCAGTTGATCGACCGCTTCAAGGTTGATCGAGGCGTCTTCACGGATGGCTGTGTGCGGGCAGCCGCCGGTTTCCACACCGATGATGCGCTCCGGTGCCAACGCTTCGTTGCGCACGAGGAAATCGGCGTCTTCACGGGTGTAGATATCGTTGGTGACCACGGCAAGGTTGTAACGCTCACGCAGCGCCAGGCACAGCGCCAGGGTCAACGCGGTTTTGCCGGAACCGACCGGGCCGCCGATGCCGACGCGCAGAGGTTGTGTGTTCATGCTTGTTTCTCCTAAGAGCGGAAGAGGCGGCTGTACTGGCGCTCATGGGCCATGCACGCCAATGACAGGCCGAACGCGGCGCTGCCGATGTGTTGGGGATTGATTCCGGACGCGTCCTGCTGCGCCTGTTGCAGCAGCGGCAGCAGTTCGCTGGTCAGGCGCTGCGCGGCTTGCTGGCCGAGCGGCAAGGTTTTCATCAAGACCGCGAGCTGGTTTTCCAGCCAGCTCCATAGCCAGGCGGCGAGGGCGTCTTGCGGGCTGATACCCCAGGCGCGTGCGGCCAATGCCCAGCCAAGCGCGAGGTGCGGTTCGCTGCACTGCGCGAGAAAGTCACGGGCCGGCGTATCAAGTTCAGGCAAGCCGTTGAGCAACTGCTGCAACGAATAGCCCATTTGCCGGCTCTCCAGATGCAACTCGCGAGTCTCGCGGCTGGCACGGTGGGTCTCGCAGATTTGCAGCAAATCGCTCCAGTGTTCGTCCGCTGCCGCTTGGCAATGGGCGAGCAACAACGGCGCTTCGAAGCGGGCAAGGTTGAGCAGCAACTGATCGCTGATCCAGCGGCGGGCACTGTCCGGGTTGTTCACCCGGCCGTTATCCACCGCCATTTCCAGGCCTTGCGAATAGCTGTAGCCGCCAATCGGCAATTGCGGACTGGCCAGGCGCAGCAGCGCCCAGGCTGGATTCATAAACGAACGCCGAACTGATGCAGTTTCGGCGCGTAGTTGAAGTCCTCGTCGCCGTGGCGCGAATGGTGATGGCCGCCGCCGTAGGCACCGTGTTCCGGCTGGAACGGCGCTTCAATGGCTTCGACCTGTGCGCCAAGCTGTTCGAGCATGGCCTTGAGTACGTAGTCGTCGAGCAAGCGCAGCCAGCCATCGCCGACTTGCAGGGCGACATGGCGGTTACCGAGGTGATAGGCGGCGCGGGTCAGTTCGAAGGCGTTGGCGCAGGTGACGTGCAGCAATTGTTCGGGCCGGGCGCAGACGCGGACGATTCGGCCGTCTTCGGCTTGCAGGCATTCGCCGTCAAACAGCGGCGGCTGACCGCGCTCCAAAAACAACCCGACGTCTTCGTTTTCGGCACTGAAACAGCGCAAACGGCTTTTGCTCCGGGCTTCGAAGGTCAGGTGCAACTCAGCGGCCCAGACGGGTTGAGGGTCGATTCTGCGATGAATCACCAGCATCGGAAAGCTTCCAGCAGTGGACAATACTCAGGCTAGAGCAAGGGGCTTGCCAATCGGACGAGATGTAGGAAATCCCTGTCGGAGCGTAGTGGATGTTTCAAGATGTTGCAGGAATATGGAGTGTTTTGGTGCGTGAAGATTTTTTAATGCACCAAATCAGCGCTGCGACACATGAACCAAATGTGGGAGCGAGCCTGCTCGCGAATGCAGTGTGTCAGCGACAAAATGTTGGCTGACAGGACTTCTTCGCGAGCAGGCTCGCTCCCACAGGGGGATTAGTTGAGGCTGAAAATGAGGGGGTGTTACTCGGTACTGCCCAGCCCTTGCCAATGCTTGAGCCCGATAAAGATAAAGCGCAGTTGCTGGGTAATCTTCGCCTGCGGCGTCAGATGCTCCGGCAGTGCTTCAGCAGGAGGATCGATGATGTCCGGCAGCGTGGCGAACACCGATTTGACGATCAGATCGGCCACCACGCTCAAACCGGCCGCATCCAGATGCTGAAGTTTGGGCATCAGCGTCAGATCCGCCGCGAGGTCGGAGCTGATGTTCTCGCGCAAACGGCCAATGGCCTGACGCACCGGCAACGAGCCGCCGTACTGCTCGCGGGCGAGAAACAGAAATTGCGACCGATTAGCGCTGACCACATCAAGAAAGATCCGCACCGAGGCATCGATAATGCCGCCCATGACGAATTCGTTGTGGCGCACCAGGCGGATGGTTTCGCGGAAGGTCTGACCGACTTCGCTGACCAGCACCAGACCCAGTTCATCCATATCGGCAAAATGCCGGTAGAAACCGGTGGGCACGATGCCGGCGGTCTTGGTCACTTCGCGCAGGCTCAGGCTGCCGAATCCTCGGCCGCTTTCCATCAAGTGGCGGGCAGCGTCCATCAGGGCGTTGCGGGTCTGTTGTTTCTGTTCGGCGCGGGGCAGCATCGCTGGGTGTGTTCTTAGGCAAGACAAGCGGCGCACTCTAGCAAATCGGCTTTGTTGGCGTCGAACGGCAGAGGGGAAATCGCGGGGAGAAAACCAGTTTGATTGTTTGCCGGGGCTGAAAAAGTCAAAAGCCCAATCCGTTGATTGGGCTTTTTTTCCAGGCCGCCATGGGCTTAGCTCAATTTGCTGTTGCGTTCGATCACACGGTCACCACCACCTTCGGCGATAGCTTGACCCAATGGGGTTTTGTCGAAGCCATCTTCAGCCAGAGTCTGACCTTGTGGAGTGCGATCGGAACCGTCGGACGCCAGAGTCTGACCCTGTGGGGTGCGATCGGAGCCATCAGATGCAAGGGTTTGGCCTTGTGGGGTGCGATCAGAACCGTCTTGCACCAGACCTTTCTCTTCCAGACGATCACGGCCACCTTCAGCTACGGTTTGACCTTGTGGCGTTTTGTCGTAGCCATCTTGCACCAGACCTTTTTCTTCCAGGCGGTTGCGGCCGTTTTCAGCCAGAGTCTGGCCTTGTGGAGTGCGGTCGCCGCCATCAGCAGCAACAGTCTGGCTGAACACCGAGTGGCTGGATTTCACTTGCGGGGTAGCCTGATCGGCAGCAGGCAGGGCGAAAGCGGTGCTGGCTAGCATCGACAGGGTAAGGCTGAGCAGTAATTGGCGTTTCATGATGGGTTGCTCCTTGGGAGGGCGATAAAGTGGGTACGAGGGCAATGCTACTCTCGATAAGTCGATATAAAAGTTCATAAACGCAATGGTAATAATCAACAGAATTGATTGTTCCGCCGGGAGGCTCTAGCTCGGGCGTTTCCGGGCGACGGTTTTGCACCGTAGTGGGTATTTTCGACTCACTTGCGCCTCGCAAACGTGCGGGTCGCGGTAACGCTGTTCGACCAATCGGTCAGATTTCGCTCGGCTTTTTTCGCTGGAATCGGTCTTTCAGTTAAACCTGCGAGCCATTTGCCAGTCACAGACTTCATAGGGGCCGCTTTGGCCCGCCGTTTCAGCTGTGCGCCACGATGTCGGCGTGCGGTCGTGATCAGGAGCTTTGTGCATGACGCGCACTGGAAAAATCTTCAGCTGGACCTTCGCCATCCTCGTACTGCTCCTGGCCGTACTGGTGCTGATCATCGTGTTCTTCGACTGGAACCGGATCAAACCGCCGCTCAACGCCAAAGTCTCGGAAGAACTGCATCGACCGTTTGCCATCAACGGCAACCTCGCGGTGATCTGGCAGCGCGAACCGGACGAGGGCGGCTGGCGTGCCTGGGTGCCGTGGCCGCACGTGGTCGCCGAGGATTTGAGCCTGGGTAATCCGGACTGGTCGAAAAAGCCGCAGATGGTCACGCTCAAGCGCGTTGAACTGCGCATTTCGCCGCTGGCGCTGTTGGCGCAGCGCGTAGTCATTCCGCGTATCGACCTGACCGAACCCAACGCCGAGTTGCAGCGTCTGGCCGATGGCCGTGCGAACTGGACGTTCAAGTTCGATCCCAAGGATCCGAATGCTGAACCGTCGAGCTGGGTCGTCGATATCGGCGCGATCAAGTTCGACAAGGGCCATGTCACGCTTGATGACCAGACCCTCAAGACCAATCTGGATGTATTGATCGATCCGCTGGGCAAGCCGATTCCATTCAGCGAAATCGTTGGTGACAAAGCGGCGAAAACCGCGCAGGACAAAGGCGCCGCACCGCAGGACTATGCCTTTGCGGTGAAAGTAAAAGGTCAGTATCACGGTCAGAATCTCACCGGCCAGGGCAAGCTCGGCGGGCTGCTCGCCTTGCAGGACGCGAGCAAACCTTTCCCGCTACAGGCGCAGGCGAAGATCGGCGACACCAGCATCGAACTCGCCGGCACCCTGACCGATCCGCTCAAACTCGGCGCCCTCGACCTGCGTCTGAAACTGGCCGGCGCGAGCCTCGGCAATCTCTATCCGCTGACCGGCGTGACCCTGCCGGACACGCCGCCGTACTCCACCGACGGCCACTTGATCGCCAGGTTGCATGACGCCGCTGGGGCGAATTTCACTTATGAGAAATTCAACGGCAAGATCGGCGGCAGCGACATTCATGGCGACCTCAACTATGTCGCCAGTCAGCCAAGGCCCAAACTCAGCGGGGCGCTGCTGTCCAATCAGTTGCTGTTCGCCGACCTCGCGCCGCTGATTGGCGCCGACTCCAACGACAAACAAAAGGCCCGTGGTGGTGAGAGCAAGCAACCGACGGACAAAGTGCTGCCAGTGGAGGAGTTCAAGACCGACCGCTGGCGCGCAATGGACGCCGACGTCGAGTTCACCGGCAAACGCATCGTCCACAGTGAAAAGCTGCCCTTCACTGACCTCTATACCCATCTGAAACTCAATGATGGCGAGCTCAGCCTTGAACCGCTGCGCTTCGGTGTGGCTGGCGGCAATCTCGATGCACAGATCCGCCTCAACGGCCGCACCGAACCGCTGGAAGGCCGCGCCAAACTGACCGCGCGCGGGTTCAAGCTCAAGCAGCTGTTCCCGACCTTCGAACCGATGAAAACCAGTTTCGGCGAACTCAATGGCGATGCCGATATCAGTGGTCGCGGTAACTCGGTGGCGAAGTTGCTGGGTGGTGCCAACGGCAATCTGAAGATGCTGATCAACGACGGTGCGATCAGCCGAGAGTTGATGGAGCTGGCCGGGCTCAACGTCGGCAATTACGTGGTTGGCAAGATCTTTGGCGACAAGGAAGTGAAGATCAACTGTGCGGCGGCCGACTTCGACATCAAGACGGGCCTTGCGACTACGCGGCTGTTCGTCTTCGATACCGAGAACGCGATCATCTACATCGATGGCACGGCGAATATGGCCACTGAGCAGCTCGATCTGACGGTGACGCCGGAATCCAAGGGCTGGCGTTTGATTTCGTTGCGCTCGCCTTTGTACGTGCGTGGCAAATTCATCAAGCCCGATGCCGGGGTCAAGGCTGTGCCGTTGCTGCTGCGTGGGGCCGGGATGGTTGCGCTGGGTGTGATTGCGGCACCGGCGGCAGGGTTGCTGGCGCTGGTCGCGCCAAGCGGTGGCGAGCCGAATCAGTGTGCGCCGTTGCTGGAGCAGATGAAGGCGGGCAAGGCACCGGTCACTGTCAAACCCACCAAGTAAAGCCAGATCAAAAGATCGCAGCCTGCGGCAGCTCCTACAGGGATTAAAGGAGCTGCCGCAGGCTGCGATCTTTTGCTTCTGACAGGCCTCTTCGCGAGCAGGCTCGCTCCCACATTTGGAATGCATCTCAAATGTGGGAGCGAGCCTGCTCGCGAAGGGGATATTGAAAGAATTACAGGTCTTTCAGGATGTCGGCCATGTCATCGGCATGCTCTTCTTCCTGCGCGAGGATGTCTTCGAAGATGCGCCGGGTGGTCGGGTCCTTTTCGCCGATGTACTGAATGATCTCGCGGTAGCTGTCGATGGCGATCCGCTCGGCCACGAGGTCTTCGTAGACCATTTCCTTCAAGCTGTTCCCGGCGACATATTGCGCGTGGGACATTTTCGACAGCAGGTCAGGGTTGAACTCCGGTTCGCCGCCCAATTGCACGATGCGCTCGGCCAGACGGTCGGCGTGCTCGGCTTCCTGGGTCGCGTGTTCGAGAAATTCGTCGGCGGCGACGTTGGCTTTCAGGCCGTTGGCCATGAAGTAGTGACGCTTGTAGCGCAACACGCAGACCAATTCAGTGGCCAGCGATTCATTGAGCAAGCGCAGCACCTCTTCACGGTTGGCGCTGTAGCTCTCGGTCACCGCGCCGTTTTCCACGTGTTGCCGTGCGCGCTCGCGCAGGGTTTGAACATCAGACAAATGCAGGTCGCTCATTTCAGTCTCCTGGAGGCTAATCCGATTGGCGTCACGTTCTACGGACGTAATCGCCTACCCAGGTTGTGAGTCTCGCGCGCTGCAAAAAGTTTTATCGATTTACGCCCCTATCTTTGCTGGAACTGCCGAAGGCAGCGATCTTGGCGCCAGCCCCGACAAAACCGCCTCCTCCTGCAACCACGCAAAAAAAGCGCGCACTGGCGGATGCCGCTCCCGCCCGGGCACACACAACGCGCTATAGCCCGCGCCATCGACCTGCACATCACCCTTGTACGGCAGCAACAAACCGTTGGCGACGCTCTCCGACACCAGAATATTGCTCGCCAACACCAGCCCTTGCCCGGCGATCGCCGCTTGCAGCGCGTAATGCTCTTCGTCGTATTCGCGGACGGCCGGTTGCTGGTGCAGCCAGTTTTCCCCGGACTTGGCGCACCAGGCTTCCCAGCCGTGGGCATATAGCTTCGAGTTGTGCCAGCGCACACTGATCAGTGCCGGCGTGCGCCGTGCGGCCAGCGCCACTTGCTCGGGCGAGCCGTAGACGCCGAAGGATTCATCGAACAGGCACAAGCCATACAGGTTCGGGTAGTCGTCGAGGCTGTAGCGCAGCACCAGATCAACGCTGGCGTCCTGATGCAGATCGATGACTTCGCAATGGGTATCCAGACGCACATTGATGTTCGGGTGTTTCGCATAGAAGCGGCCGAGGCGCGGCACCAGCCACAGTGCGGCGAACGCGGCGGTGGTCGATAGGGTCAGGCTGCTGGCACTGCGTTGCGGGCGCAGGGTGTCGACGCTTTGCGCCACTTCGAGAAAGGCGCCATGCAGGCTGTGGAACAAGCGTTCGCCACCCTCGGTCAGGCGCACCTGACGCGGCAGACGTTCGAACAGCGCGACACCGAGCCAGTCCTCCAGCGCACGGATCTGATGGGAGATCGCCGTCGGCGTCACCGCGAGTTCTTCGGCGGCAGCCTTGAAACTCAGCAGGCGCGAGGCGGATTCGAACGCGCGCAGGGCGGTCAACGGCAGCGAGGCAAACATTGAAAACTCCATGGATGAAATCAACTCATCCCGACTGATTTTTGCTCATTTGAGACGGAGGAGGGTGCGCTGCAATCTGCAGCCACACAGCAACCCAAGTCTAGTCCCAAGGAGTTTCAGATGAGCAAGATTCTTGTGATCCATGCCAGCCCACGCGGTGACCGTTCGCACTCACGGCGCCTCGCGGAAAGTTTTCTCAGTGCCTGGCAGGCGCGCCATCCGCAGGCACAAGTCACCCGCCGTGAAGTCGGGCGGGCGTTGATCCCGGCGGTCAACGAGGCGTTCGTAGCGGCGGCGTTTCACTCGGAGCCCGAAGCCCGGTCGCTGTCGATGCAAGCCGATCTGGCGCTCAGCGATCAACTGGTCAACGAATTGCTCGACAACGACCTGCTGCTGATTTCCACGCCGATGTACAACTTCAGCCTGCCCAGCGGCCTCAAGGCCTGGGTCGATCAGATCGTGCGGCTGGGCCTGACCTTCGATCACACGCTGGACAATGGTATCGCCCAGTACACGCCGCTGTTGCAGGGCAAGAAAGCCTTGATCGTCACCAGTCGCGGCGGCTTCGGTTTCGGTCCGGGTGGTGAGCTGGAAGCGCTGAACCATGCCGATCCATGGATGCGCACCGCGCTGGGCTTCGTCGGCATCAATGACGTTACGGTGGTCGCGGCCGAGGGCGAAGAGTCTGCCGAGCGCACCTTTGCGGTGTCGGTGGCCGAGGCCGAGCAGCGCTTGCTCGATCTCGCCCGGGAGTTCTAGGTGGCCTGGTTGTTCCTGCTGATCGCTGCGGGGTTCGAGGTGACTTTTGCGATGGGCATGAAATACGCCGAAGGCTTCACTCGGCCGTGGCCTTCGCTGATCACCGTGATCGCGGCAGTCGGCGGGATATGGTTCCTGACCCTGGCCATGCGTGATTTGCCAGTGAGCATCGCTTATCCGATCTGGACCGCCATCGGCTCGCTGGGCACGGTGTTTCTCGGCTTTGCCCTGCTTGGCGAGAGTCTGACGCTGGTCAAACTGCTGTCGGTCGGCCTGATTGTGGCGGGAGTGGTGGGGCTGAAGTAGGCTGCTCATCGAGTTGTCATCATCAGCAAGGATGCTTGGCGGGCGTTTTGCAAGCCTTGCAGCCAATCACTGATCACAAGGATGTCTGCCCATGTCGACGCGTTATCCACTGGTGCTGGTGCCTGGCATGCTCGGGTTTATCCGGCTGTTCCTGTATCCGTACTGGTACGGGATCATCAAGGCCCTGCGTCGTGGCGGCGCGACGGTGATTGCCGTGCAGGTTTCGCCGCTCCATTCGACCGAGGTGCGTGGCGAGCAACTGCTTGACCGAATCAACGAGATTCTGGCTGAAACCGGGGCGAGCAAGGTCAACCTGTTAGGCCACAGCCAAGGCTCATTGACCGCGCGTTATGCGGCGGCGAAACGCCCGGATCTGGTGGCGTCGGTGACCTCGGTGGCCGGCCCCAACCACGGTTCGGAACTGGCCGACTACCTGCAAAAGCACTACCCGGCGGACAGCGCCAGAGGACGTCTCCTTGAGGCGCTGCTGCGCTTTGTCGGCTGGCTGATGGCTATGCTGGAGACGGGTTATCACGGGCCGAAACTGCCGGTGGATATCCACGCCTCGCACCAGTCGCTGACCACTGAGGGCGTGGCGCTGTTCAATCAGCGTTATCCACAGGGCTTGCCGCAAACCTGGGGCGGGCACGGGCCGGAGGAGGTCAACGGCGTACGTTATTACTCATGGTCGGGAACGTTGCAACCGGGCAAGACCGATCGTGGCGGCAACCTGTTTGACGGGACTAATCGCAGCTGTCGCTTGTTCGCGAAAACCTTTGAGCGGGAGCCGGGGCAGTGCGACGGAATGGTCGGGCGCTACAGCTCGCATCTGGGCACGGTGATTGGCGATGACTATCCGCTGGATCATTTCGACATTGTTAACCAGTCGTTGGGGCTGGTCGGCAAGGGGGCTGATCCGGTGCGGCTGTTTGTCGAGCATGCCGCCCGACTCAAAGCAGCCGGGCTGTAGTTGGCTTTTGTGGCGAGGGAGCTTGCTCCCGCTGGACTGCGCAGCAGGCCCCGGCTTTTAAAAACAGGGCCGCTTCGCGCCCCAGCGGGAGCAAGCTCCCTCGCCACAGGACTGGGTCAGGCTACGCTTAACTTGCGGCCCAACACGGTGGTCCAGCGCTCGGAAAGAATCACCCCGCCCAAGGTCAGCAAGCCACCGACCAGGTGATACATCGCCAATTGTTCCTTAAGCACCACCGCCGCAATCAGTGCCGT
The DNA here is from genome assembly GCF_044743525.1 of Pseudomonas sp. NPDC087598. NCBI lineage: Bacteria > Pseudomonadati > Pseudomonadota > Gammaproteobacteria > Pseudomonadales > Pseudomonadaceae > Pseudomonas > Pseudomonas sp. NPDC087598. Next base: position 49,902 of record NZ_JBIUWQ010000017.1, read on the forward strand.
TATCAACGGCAGCAGATTGAAGAACAGCGTCGTCCGGCTCGGCCCCAGGCGCTGTACCGCCTGCATCCACGCCAGCGGCGCGAGCATCGAGGCCAGCAGACACGCGTAAAGCACCAGCGGAATATTCTGCAGTGTCAGACCGGTTTTCGGTGAGGTGGCGTAGAGCGGAAACAACACCACAATCGCCACCAACACCTGCAAATACAGCAATACCAGCGGAGGTAAGCGCAGCTGCCATTTTTTCAGCAAGGTGCTGTAGATCGCGTAGGCCAGGGTCGCGATCAGCATCATCGCGTCACCCATGTTCACGCCGTGTTGCAGCAACGCACTGAGGCTGCCGGACGACACCACCACCAGCACGCCGGCAAACGACAGCACCGCGCCAAACAAGGCGCCAGCGGTCAGGCGCTGACCGAGGCTGATGATCGCCATGGCCAGCGACATCAACGGCATCAACGAAAGGATGATGCCCATGTTGGTCGCGGTGGTCAGGGTCGCGGCGAAGTAGGCGAGGCTTTGATAGACCGCCATGCCGAGTACGCCGAGGATGAAAATCTTGCCGAGGTTCGGGCGAATCTGCGGCCAGTGCGCAATCACCGCTTTAAGCATGAAGGGGGTGAACAGCAAACCGGCGAGCAGCCAGCGGTAGAAACCGATCTCGGCGGGGAAAATCGCACCGACCGCGAGTTTGTTGATCACGGTGTTGCCGGCCCAGATAAAAATCGCCAGCAGGGGAAAAGCGTATTGCATGCGTTGAAACCAGTACGTTGAAGAAGCGTGATTATCCCTTGTCTGGATGCAGGCCTATACTTCGAACCGGACAACCTGCCTCTGAAACCGGACAGCATGAACAGTAAACACATCGATCTGCTGGATTTCAGCGAACTGCCGTCGGCGGTGTATTTCCGTTACGCCGATTTCAACGCCCACGAATTTGCGGCACCGCACCGTCATCCGTGGGGCACGCTGGAGTACGCCGCCCACGGTGTGCTGCACATGGACGTCGATGGCAGCCGCTTCATGTCGCCGCCGCAATATGCGGTGTGGGTGCCGCCGCAGGTCGAGCACAGTTTCTACAGCCATCAACCAGTCAACTATCGGGCGGTGTGTCTTGATCCGAAGGTCTGCACCGAGTTGCCGGATCGAGCCTGTACGCTGGCGATCAGTGACATCCTCAAGGCAATTCTCAAGGACTTCGCCGCCCGCGACGTGAAAATCCCCGAACTTGATGCCGATCAACGTCTGGCCCAAGTGTTAGTCGACCAACTGCAGCAGGCGCCGGTGCATGAGTGTTATCTGCCCTACGCGAACAGCCCCGGTCTGCTGAAGATCCTCGAAACCTTGCAGGCCGAGCCTGGCAATAATCAACCGCTGGCACATTGGGCGATGCAGGTGCACGTCAGTGAGCGCACGCTGGCACGGCAATTCGTGCGGGAGTTGGGGATGAGTTTCGGCGAGTGGCGCCAGCGTCTGCGTTATCTCGCCGCGATCGAGGCGCTGGAAACTTCACGCAGCGTGCAGGAAATCGCTTTCGACCTTGGCTACAGCAGCGGCTCGGCGTTTATCGCCATGTTTGCCCGTCAGGCCGGATGCACGCCGGAGCAGTACCGCCGCAGCCACCTCGAAGGCAGGAAGATGTAACAAGACTTGGCTACACTCCTGCAGAGGCCGCTTCCATCGATGCGGCGACAAGGAGAAAACTCCATGAAGATGTTGCGTGTCCCTTTGTTGATGATTGGTTTGCTCCTGTGTTCTCAGGGTTTCGCCGCCACGGCGCAACAGAACAAAATGACCACCTGCAATGCTGATGCGACCGCCAAGAGCCTCAAGGGCGATGAGCGCAAAACCTTCATGAGCACCTGCCTGAAAGCGGCGCCAGCGGCCAACGATGCCAAGACCCTGACCCCGCAGCAGCAGAAAATGACCACCTGCAACGCCGATGCGAAAACCAAAGCGCTGACCGGTGATGCGCGCAAGGCGTTCATGAGTGATTGCCTGAAGAAAAAGTAATCAGCGGGGATCTGTGGTGAACGGGCCGGCCTTTTCGCGAGCAGGCTCGCTCCCACATTGAAATGCGTACCCCTGTGGGAGCGAGCCTGCTCGCGATGGGGCCATTGAGTGCACCAACACTCTTCGCCCCCGCATATTTCTAGTGCTCACCCCGGATCGCTGGCAGACTGCCAATCCTTTTACGCCGTTCGTTTTGAGGCTGTATGCCAACGTTTTCTGAGCGTCATGTAGTGTTCTGGGTCAGTTGCATCATCATTTTCGGCGGTTTGCTGCTGGTGCTGCCGTTGCGCTTGTTGCCCAGTCTGTTGGCCGGGTTGTTGGTATTCGAGCTGGTCAACATGCTCACCCCACAACTGCAACGGCTGATCGAAGGGCGTCGCGCGCGTTGGCTGGCGGTGGCGTTGCTGGGCACGCTGGTGGTCAGTGTGCTGGCGCTGATCTTTGCCGGGGCGATCAGTTTCCTCCTGCACGAGGCGGAAAATCCTGGGGCTTCTCTCGACAAATTCATGGGCGTGGTCGATCGCGCGCGCGGTCAGTTGCCGCCGTTCATCGACGCCTATCTGCCGGCCAGCGCTGGTGAGTTTCGTGTAGCAATCGGCGAATGGCTGAGCAAGCATCTCTCCGAGTTGCAACTGGTCGGCAAGGACGCGGCGCACATGTTCGTGACGCTGCTGATCGGCATGGTGCTCGGTGCGATCATCGCCCTGCAGCGCGTGCCGGACGTGACCAAGCGCAAACCGCTGGCGGCGGCGCTGTTCGACCGTCTGCACCTGCTGGTTCAAGCGTTTCGCAATATCGTTTTCGCGCAAATCAAGATTGCCCTGCTCAACACCTTCTTCACCGGAATCTTCCTCGCGGTGATCCTGCCGATGTTCGGGGTCAAGCTGCCGTTGACCAAAACCCTGATCGTCCTGACCTTCCTGCTCGGTCTGCTGCCGGTGATCGGTAATCTGATTTCCAACACGCTGATCACTATCGTCGGGCTTTCGCTATCGATCTGGGTGGCCGTTGCGGCGTTGGGCTATCTGATTGTTATCCACAAGCTCGAATACTTCCTCAACGCGCGCATTGTCGGCGGGCAGATCAGTGCCAAGTCGTGGGAGTTGCTGCTGGCGATGCTGGTGTTCGAGGCCGCGTTCGGCCTGCCGGGGGTGGTGGCGGGGCCGATTTATTACGCGTATCTGAAGAGTGAGTTGAAGCTGGGCGGGATGGTGTAGCTTCCCTGTCTGTCAAGAGAACTATTGTGGCGAGGGAGCTTGCTCCCGCTGGGGCGCGAAGCGGCCCTCGCTTTTCAACTCAAGAGCAAGGGCCTGCTGCGCAGGCCAGCGGGAGCAAGCTCCCTCGCCACAGGATTGGTGATCAGTTCATTGCGCCATAGCGTTTCATCGCCTCGATCGCCAGGCCGCTGCCGATGCTGCCGAAGATATTACCTTCAACATGCCGCGCATTCGGCAGCATCGCCGAGACGCTGTTACGCAGCGCCGGAATCCCGCTCGAACCGCCGGTGAAGAACACCGTATCGACCTGTTCCACCGCGACACCGGCATCGTTCAACAACTGCGTGACGCTGCCGCGCACCCGCTCCAGCAGTGCATCGATTGCCGATTCAAACAGCGCTCGACTCAGTTCCACGCTCAACCCGGGCTCGATGCGATCCAGCGGCACATGACGGCTGTCAGCGTGGGTCAGTTGAATCTTGGTTTCTTCGACTTCCATCGCCAGCCAATGCCCGGCGCGTTGTTCGATCAACTTGAACAGGCGATCGATGCCGCCAGTGTCCTCGATGTCGTAGCGCATGCTGCCCAGCGCCAGGCTGGATTTCTGCGAGTACACCGAGTTGATGGTGTGCCAGGTCGCCAGGTTCATGTGGTGGCTGGTCGGCATGTAGGCGCCGCTCTTCATGCGGCTGCCGTAGCCGAACAGTGGCATCAAGCCTTGCAGGCTCAGTTGCTTGTCGAAGTCGGTCCCGCCGATGTGCACACCGCCGGTGGCGAGGATGTCATCGTGACGGTTGTCGTGCATGCGACGCTCGGGCGACAGGCGCACCAGCGAGAAGTCGGACGTACCACCGCCGATGTCGACGATCAGTACCAGTTCTTCCTTTTCGATGGTCGACTCATAGTCGAAGGCCGCCGCAATCGGTTCGTATTGGAACGAGACTTCCTTGAAACCGATTTTCTTCGCCACATCGACCAAGGTGTCTTCGGCTTCCTGGTCAGCCAGCGGATCGTCGTCGACGAAGAACACCGGGCGACCGAGCACCACTTGCTCGAATTCCCGACCGGCGGCGGTTTCGGCGCGGCTCTTCAACTGGCCGATGAACAGGCCGAGCAAGTCCTTGAACGGCATCGCCGTGCCGAGCACGCTGGTGTCGTGCTTGATCAGCTTGGAACCGAGCAGGCTCTTGAGCGAGCGCATCAGGCGGCCTTCGTAGCCTTCCAGGTACTCGTGCAGCGCCAGGCGACCGTACACCGGACGGCGTTCCTCGATGTTGAAAAAGACCACCGACGGCAGGGTGATCTTGTCGTCTTCCAGCGCGATCATCGTTTCCACGCCGGGGCGCAGCCAGCCGACGGTGGAGTTGGACGTGCCGAAGTCGATGCCGCAGGCACGGGCTGGAGAGGCGTCTTTCATGTCTTTCGGTTCCGGTCAAAAAAACGGCCGCGCAGTGTATGTCAGTGCGCGCCAGATTCGAAGGCCGGTCATCAGCTATTTCGCGACTAGACTGGGTTGAAAGCGCGGACTTTGCCCCAAACTTGCTGGCATGGGCCGGCAGAACTACCGGCGGTCGCAAGAACCGCCGTCCACTGCCGATAAACTTCTGCTGCGCCACCCGGTCACAACCTTGAGATCGGTCAACCTGGCGTGCGCACATTGGCGCATGCTGGCATCGGCGCGAAATCGATAACGGATGGTGATTCCTTCAATGGACTTCAAAGACTATTACAAGATACTCGGCGTGGAGCCGACGGCTGACGACAAGGCGATCAAGGCGGCCTATCGCAAGCTGGCGCGCAAATACCACCCCGATGTCAGCAAGGAAAAAGACGCCGAGGCCAAGTTCAAGGATGCCTCGGAGGCCTATGAAGCGCTGAAGAGCGCCGACAAACGCGCCGAATACGACGAACTGCGCCGCTACGGCCAGCACGGTCAGCCATTCCAGGGTCCACCGGGCTGGCAGAGCCGTGGCGGTTTTGGCGGCGGCGGTGGTGACACCGGCGACTTCTCGGACTTTTTCAGTTCGATCTTCGGCAATCGCGGCCCCGGTTTCGGCGGCGGCGAAGGTCGGCAACAACGCAGTGCAGGGCGCCGAGGGCAAGACGTGGAAATGGAACTGCCAATCTTCCTCGAAGAGACGCTGTCGAACGAGTCGAAGAAAGTCACCTTCCAGGTGCCGCAATACAACGCCAATGGCCAGCACGTCAGCAACACCAGCAAGAGCCTGAACGTGAAAATCCCGGCGGGCGTCACTGACGGCGAGCGCATCCGCCTCAAAGGCCAGGGCGCGCCGGGCGTTGGTGGCGGGGCGAATGGCGATCTGTACCTGACCATTCGTTTTGCGCCGCACCCGAAATTCGACGTTGAGGGCGAGAACCTGATCATCACGCTGCCGCTGGCACCGTGGGAGCTGGCGCTGGGCGCTGAAGTCGCCGTACCGACCCTGACCGGCAAGATCAATCTCAAGGTCCCGGCCGGCAGCCAGAATGGCCAGCGCATGCGCGCCAAGGGTCATGGTCTGAAAAACAAGGCAGGCGAGCGCGGTTACCTGTTCGTGCAACTCAAAGCCGTGATGCCAAAAGCGTCCGACGATGAGGTCAAGGCGCTGTGGCAGGAACTGGCAAAGAAAGCCGCGTTCAATCCGCGAGAGAACTTCTGAACCCGACGACGGAGTAGCCCATCATGAGCAGCCCCCTGATCGTTCAACTGGACATGGCAGAATTCTGTGAGGCAGCCGATTTATCGGACGTCTACGTGATCGAAATCGTCGAACACGGCATCCTCGAACCTCAGGGCAAGCAGCCCCGGGAATGGCGTTTCACCGATTACGAACTGGCCCTGGCCAAACGCGCCGCCAAGCTGCGGCGCGATCTGGATCTGGAGTGGGAAGGCGTCGCCCTGGCGCTGGATTTGCTGGAAGAGGTGCGTGAGTTACGCGCTGAAAACCGCATGTTGCGCCAGCGATTGGGGCGGCTGGTGGTTGAGTAGTCCGTCTGGTGTTTTCCGGTTGTCTGGTCCGGCCTCTTCGCGAGCAGGCTCGCTCCCACATTTGATCTGAATGCACAGGCCCTATGTGGGAGCGAGCCTGCTCGCGATGAACGATGACGCGGTATAGCAGACAGAAATGCAAAAAGGCCCCGAAGGGCCTTTTTTGTTGTCAGAACAAAAAGTACCGCTGTGCCATCGGCAACACCTCTGCCGGCTCACACCACAGCAACACGCCATCGGCTTTCACCTGATAGGTCTGCGGATCGACATCGATATTCGGCAGGTAATCGTTGTGGATCAGGTCGGTTTTCTGCACCTCGCGGCAACCTTTGACCACGGCGATTTTCTTCTTCAGCCCCAGTGCTTCCGGCAGGCCCGCTTCCTGCGCCGCCTGGCTGATGAAGGTCAGGCTGGTGGCATGCAGCGAGCCACCGTAGCTGGCGAACATCGGGCGGTAATGCACCGGCTGCGGCGTTGGAATCGAGGCATTGGCATCCCCCATCAGGCTCGCGGCAATGGCGCCGCCCTTGAGAATCAACGTCGGTTTGACGCCGAAAAACGCCGGGCGCCACAACACCAGATCGGCCCATTTTCCTACTTCGATCGAACCGACTTCGTGGCTGATGCCGTGGGTGATTGCCGGGTTGATCGTGTATTTGGCGATGTAGCGTTTGGCGCGGAAGTTGTCGTTGCCTTCGCCGTCCTGCGGCAGCGGGCCGCGCTGTTTTTTCATCTTGTCGGCGGTCTGCCAGGTGCGCGTGATGACTTCGCCGACGCGGCCCATGGCCTGGCTGTCGGAGCTGATCATCGAGAACGCGCCGAGGTCGTGAAGGATGTCTTCGGCGGCAATCGTTTCGCGACGGATGCGGCTTTCGGCGAACGCGACGTCTTCGGCGATGCTCGGGTCGAGGTGATGGCAGACCATCAGCATGTCGAGGTGTTCGTCGATGGTGTTGCGGGTGAACGGCCGGGTCGGGTTGGTCGAACTCGGCAAAACGTTGGGGAAACCACAGGCCTTGATGATGTCCGGCGCATGACCGCCGCCAGCGCCTTCGGTGTGATAGGTGTGGATGGTGCGGCCCTTGAACGCGCCGAGGGTGGTCTCGACAAAGCCCGATTCGTTGAGAGTGTCGGTGTGGATCGCCACCTGCACGTCGTACTGGTCGGCGACACTCAGGCAGTTGTCGATGCTCGCCGGGGTGGTGCCCCAGTCTTCGTGGAGCTTGAGGCCAATGGCGCCGGCCTTGACCTGCTCGATCAACGGCTCCGGCAGGCTGGCATTGCCCTTGCCGGTGAGGCCGATGTTCATCGGGAAGGCATCGGCGGCCTGGAGCATGCGCGCCAGATGCCACGGGCCGGACGTGCACGTCGTCGCGTTGGTGCCGGTGGCAGGCCCGGTGCCGCCGCCGATCATGGTGGTGACGCCGCTCATCAGCGCTTCTTCGATCTGCTGCGGGCAGATGAAGTGGATGTGTGTGTCGATGCCGCCGGCAGTGAGGATCATGCCTTCACCGGCGATCACTTCGGTGCTGGCGCCGATGGCGATGGTCACGCCGGGTTGCACGTCCGGATTACCGGCCTTGCCGATGGCGGCGATGCGCCCGTCCTTGAGACCGACGTCGGCTTTGACGATGCCCCAGTGGTCGATGATCAGTGCGTTGGTGATCAGTGTGTCGACGACTTCGGCGGCCAGTAACTGGCTCTGGCCCTGACCGTCGCGGATCACTTTACCGCCGCCGAATTTCACTTCTTCGCCGTAGGTGGTGAAGTCTTGTTCGACCTCGATCCACAGTTCGGTGTCGGCCAGGCGCACCTTGTCGCCGACGGTAGGGCCGAACATGTCGGCGTAGGCCTGTCTTGAGATTTTCATGTGCTTGCCTTGGGATTCAATTGGATTTGAGACCGCTCGCATAGCTCGCTTTCGCGAGCAGGCTCGCTCCTACAGGGGATTGAGGTCTTATGTAGGAGTGAGCCTGCTCGCGATGGCTTTCTTGCAGTCACCCGATGACTTAGAGATCACCCATCACTCGCCCGGCAAAGCCGAACACCCGTCGGTGCCCGGCGTAATCAACCAGTTCAACCTCGCGGCTCTGTCCCGGTTCAAAGCGCACCGCCGTGCCCGCCGGAATGTTCAGGCGCATGCCGCGACTGGCTGCGCGATCAAAGGTCAGTGCGTCGTTGGTTTCGAAAAAGTGATAGTGCGACCCCACCTGAATCGGCCGGTCGCCGCTGTTGGCGACTTTCAGGCTGACGGTGCGGCGGCCGACGTTGAGCTCGATGTCGCCGGGCTGGATCTGGTACTCGCCAGGAATCATCACTGGGCTCCTTGCAGAATCTTGTAATAGAGGGCGGTCGGTCGATACGTGCCAGTTGGATCGCAGGCGTAGTCGGGGATTTCACCGGCGCGGGTGTAACCCAGGGCCTTGTAGAAATCTTCGGCAGGCGAGCCTGCTTCGGTGTCGAGGTAGAGCATGCCGCGCTTGTGTTTGGGGGCCTCCTGCTCCAGCGCCTGCATCAGTTGCTGACCGAGACCGCGACGCCGGGCGTGTTCGCGCACCAGCAGTTTTTGCACCTCGGCGCGATTGAGGCCGTTGGACTTCTGGCACAGGCCCAGTTGCACACTGGCCAGTACCTGTTCGTCCTTGACCACCACCCAGAGCAACACGCTGCCCTTGTTCACTTGCTGTTGCACGTCATCGAAATAGGCACGGGCCTGAGCGGCATCGAGGTCGGCCATGAAGCCGACGCTGGCGCCATATCCCACTGCGTCGAGCAGCAGGTCGATCAGGCCCTGACGATAGTGCGCAAAACTTTCGGCGTTGACGCGGCGCAATTGGGCGGCGTTCATCGGTGTCACTCCTTGTTGGCGTCAGGCGGCTCCGCGCCAGGGTTGAGGGTCAGTTGCATGAAGGTCAGGTCAAGCCAGCGGCCGAATTTGGTGCCGACTTGCGGCATCTGCCCGGTGATGACGAATTCGGCGCGTTCATGCAGCCGAATCGAGGCGGCATTGCCGCTTTCGATGGCGGCGACCATGACGTGTTTGCCGCCAGTCTTCGCCCGTTCGATCAGTGCTGTCATCAGTTGCGGGCCGAGGCCATTGCCGCGCTGATCGCTACGGACGTAGACCGAATGCTCGACGGTGTGGCGGAAGCCGTCGAATGGCCGCCAGTCACCGTAGGAAGCGTAGCCGAGCACGCTGTTGTCGCTGTCGACGATCACCAGGATCGGATAGGCCTGCGACTGGCGGGCACTGAACCACGCCTGACGATTGCCGAGGTCGACGGCAGACTCGTTCCAGATCGCCGTGGTATTGAGCACGGCATCGTTGTAGATGTCGCGGATCGCCGGCAGGTCGGCGTGGACGGCATCGCGAATGGAGTAAGTCATGGCGCGGCCTCAGACGATCGGTTGGTGGACGGTGACCAGTTTGGTGCCGTCGGGGAACGTCGCTTCGACCTGGATCTCCGGGATCATTTCCGGGATGCCTTCCATCACTTGCTCGCGACTCAGCAGGGTGGTGCCGAAGTGCATCAGCTCGGCCACGGTCTGGCCGTCACGGGCGCCTTCAAGCAGCGCGGCGGAGATATAGGCCATGGCTTCCGGGTAGTTGAGCTTCACGCCACGGGCCAGGCGCCGTTCGGCGACGAGGCCGGCGGTGAAGATCAGCAGTTTGTCTTTTTCGCGTGGGGTCAGGTCCATTGTGGATTTCCATCAGGGCAGATTGAAAAGAGTCGGGACTGTTGACACAGATCCCTGTGGGAGCGAGCCTGCTCGCGAATACGGACTCATATTCAGCGAATTTGTTGGCTGACATGACGCTTTCGCGAGCAGGCTCGCTCCCACATTGGAATGCATTTCAGGTGTTCCAGATTCGTGGTGGCTGAGCCTCGCGGCCGAGCAGGGCCGGGCGCAGCAGGCGCCACAGGTCGATCAACCAGGCGCGGGCCAACAGCGCTTCACTGGCCAGGCAGCGGGCGACCAGCAACCCCGGCAACTGGGTCAGATCCCCGCGCACTTCGTGATTCAGCGAGCGGCAGCGCTCCAGCAGTTCAGCATCAATTTCACCAGTCACCAGCAGCGTCGCAAACACCGGATAACCATCCAGACCAATCGGCGAGTCAAGCAAACCGTCGTTCCCGACAATGCGCTGGCGTTCATGCCAGAGCAATCGACAGTCGCGGCGAATATCCAGATGCGTCTGGAAATGCCCGAGGTCGAACCGTTCGCCACTGGCCGGGCGACCCAGCGCCACGACGTCCCAGTAGAACAGCCGGGCGTCACCTTCCAGATCAATCGAGGTGCTCAGTTCGGCCTGGGCGGCGCTGTAGACGATGGTCTCTTGCGGCAGCCATTCCAGTGTCGCGCCGGCAGCGATGCGCAAGTCGAGTTTCTGATAAGCAGGCCCTGCGGCGCGATACCACTTGGCTGCGCCGGGGCCGGTGATCTGCGCCCAAGCGTCCTGCTCTACACGCGCGCTGATGTCCAGTCGGTCGCCGCCGGCAATCCCGCCCGGTGGGTGGACGATGATGTGTTGGCAGACTTCGGGGCCTTCGGCGTACAGATGCTTCTGCACCCGCAGCGGGCCGCGGTGCCGGCGCATGACCGGGCGCGTGCAATCACCGAAACGGGCGTAGGCCAGTTCCAGCTCGGCGTGCCAGCTCGGGGTAAACAGGGCAGGTGAAACAGTCGAATTCATGGTTTGTAATTATCGTTAGGAAGCTACAGATTAGTTCGTTGTACTAGATCGTTACCAGCCCGCGCACACCTTCGGCCTCCATATTTTCACCGCGCCCCTGCTGCACGATCTCGCCCCGGGACATCACCAGGTACTGATCAGCGAGTTCCGCTGCGAAATCGTAGAACTGCTCGACCAACAGAATCGCCATGTCGCCGCGTGCGGCGAGCTGCTTGATCACCGCGCCGATCTCCTTGATCACCGAGGGTTGAATGCCTTCGGTAGGCTCATCGAGGATCAGCAAGCGCGGACGGCTGGCCAGTGCGCGGCCAATCGCCAGTTGCTGTTGTTGACCTCCGGACAGATCGCCGCCACGGCGCTGCTTCATTTGTAGCAGTACCGGGAACAGTTCGTAGATGAAACTTGGCACCTCTTTCGCTTCGCTACCGGGAAAGCGTGACAAACCCATCAGCAGATTTTCTTCCACGGTCAGCCGACCGAAAATCTCCCGGCCCTGCGGCACGTAAGCGATCCCGGCGTGCACGCGCTGATGCGGCTTGAACGTGGTGATCGGTTTGCCTTCCCAATTCACCGCACCTTCCTTGGCCGGCAACAGCCCCATCAGGCATTTGAGCAGGGTGGTCTTGCCGACGCCGTTACGGCCGAGCAGGCAAGTGACTTCGCCGACCTTCACCTCAAAGCTGAGGCCGCGCAGGATGTGGCTACCGCCGTAATACTGATGCAGCTTGTCGACTTGCAGCATGTCCAAATTCCTTCTGTTACACACAGAACCCTGTGGGAGCTGGCTTGCCAGCGATTGCGGAGGATCAGTCGGCATCAATGCTGGATGTGCCGGCCTCATCGCTGGCAAGCCAGCTCCCACAGTTTTGATAAGTTTTGCAGTTCAGCGGCCGAGATAGACCTCGATCACCCGCTCGTTTTCCTGCACCTGTTCCAGCGAACCTTCGGCCAGCACGCTGCCTTGGTGCAGCACGGTGACGTGGTCGGCAATCGAGCCGACAAAACCCATGTCATGTTCCACCACCATCAGCGAATGTTTGCCGGCCAGGCTTTTGAACAGTTCAGCAGTGAACTCGGTTTCGGCGTCAGTCATGCCGGCCACCGGTTCGTCGAGCAGCAATAGTTGCGGGTCCTGCATCAGCAACATGCCGATCTCCAGAAACTGCTTTTGACCGTGGGACAACAGGCCCGCCGCACGATTGACCGACGTTGTCAGGCGAATCGTCTCCAACACTTCGCTGATACGGTCTCGCTGCTCGCCGCTCAGGCGCGCACGCAAACTGGCCCAGACCGATTTGTCGGTCTTCTGCGCCAGTTCGAGATTTTCAAACACGCTCAGGGCTTCGAACACGGTGGGTTTCTGGAACTTGCGACCGATACCGGCCTGGGCGATCTGCACTTCGCTCATCTGCGTCAGGTCCAGCGTTTCGCCGAACCAGGCCTTGCCGTGACTCGGACGAGTCTTGCCGGTGATCACGTCCATCAACGTGGTTTTGCCTGCGCCGTTGGGGCCGATGATGCAGCGCAGTTCGCCGACGCCGATGTACAGATTGAGGTTGTTCAAGGCGCGGAAGCCGTCGAAGCTGACGCTGATGTCCTCCAGGGTCAGGATCGTGCCGTGGCGGGTGTCGAGCCCCGGACCGGCGCTTTGGCCGAGACCAATGGAGTCGCGACTGGTGCCGGCATCCTTGTTCGGTTCGACGGGGAAGAAGGCTGGCTCCAGCATGAATTCAGCGCTCGCTGTGACTCTCATTGCTCACCTCGTTTCTTCAGCAGGCCAATCACGCCTTTGGGCAGGTACAGCGTCACGACAATGAACAGCGCGCCAAGGAGAAACAGCCAGTATTCCGGGAAAGCCACGGTGAACCAGCTCTTCATGCCGTTGACCACACCGGCGCCGAGCAACGGCCCGATCAAGGTGCCGCGACCGCCGAGGGCCACCCACACAGCGGCTTCGATGGAGTTGGTCGGTGACATTTCACTCGGGTTGATGATCCCGACCTGTGGCACGTACAGCGCTCCGGCCAAACCGCACAGCACCGCGCTCAAGACCCAGACGAACAGCTTGAAGCCGCGTGGATCGTAGCCGCAGAACATCAAGCGGTTTTCCGCATCGCGCAGGGCCGTCAGCACTCGTCCGAACTTGCTCCGCGCCAGACGCCAGCCGATGAACAGGCTGGCTACCAATAGCAACACGGTCGCCAGAAACAACACCGCGCGGGTGCCCGGTTCGGTGATGCCGAAACCAAGGATCGTGCGGAAATTGGTGAAGCCATTGTTGCCGCCAAACCCGGTCTCGTTGCGGAAAAACAGCAGCATCCCGGCGAAGGTCAAAGCCTGGGTCATGATCGAGAAATACACGCCTTTGATCCGCGAACGGAAGGCGAAGAAACCGAACACCAGCGCGAGCAACCCCGGCGCCAACACCACCAGACACATGGCCCAGACGAAGCTGCTGGTGCCGGTCCAGTACCACGGCAATTCGCTCCACGACAGGAAGGTCATGAACGCCGGCAAGCCGTCACCGGCGGCCTGACGCATCAGGTACATGCCCATCGCATACCCGCCGAGCGCGAAGAACAAGCCGTGGCCGAGGGACAGCAGACCGGCGTATCCCCAAACCAGATCCAGCGCGAGGGCGACGATGGCGTAGCAGAGGATTTTGCCGACCAGCGTCAAGGTGTAGGCCGAGACATGTAGGGCACTTTCTGCCGGTAATAACGACAGCAACGGCAGGGCAATCAGCAGGGCGAGAATCACCCCACCCACGGCCATCGTGACTTTCGGTCCGGCCTTTTGCGTGGTCGTGACTAACAGGGGCTGGTTCATCAGTCGATCACCCGTCCTTTCAGTGCGAAGAGGCCTTGCGGACGTTTCTGGATAAACAGAATGATCAGCGCGAGGATCAGGATCTTGCCGAGCACCGCACCGATCTGCGGTTCGAGAATCTTGTTGGCGATACCGAGGCCGAACGCAGCGAGCACGCTGCCGGCCAGTTGACCTACGCCGCCGAGCACCACCACCAGGAACGAGTCGATGATGTAGCTCTGACCGAGGTCCGGGCCGACGTTGCCGATCTGACTCAGCGCCACGCCACCGAGGCCGGCGATGCCTGAGCCGAGGCCGAACGCGAGCATGTCGACGCGCCCGGTGGGTACGCCGCAGCAGGCGGCCATGTTGCGGTTCTGGGTGACCGCGCGAACGTTAAGGCCGAGGCGAGTCTTGTTCAGCAGCAGCCAGGTCAGCACCACCACAAACAAGGCGAAAGCGATGATGACGATGCGGTTGTACGGCAGCACCAGGTTCGGCAAAACCTGAATCCCGCCGGACAGCCACGCCGGGTTCGCCACTTCGACGTTCTGCGCGCCGAACAACAAACGGACAAGCTGAATCAGCATCAGGCTGATGCCCCAGGTGGCGAGCAGGGTTTCCAGTGGGCGGCCGTAGAGATGACGAATCACCGTGCGCTCCAGCGCCATGCCGATTACCGCAGTGACGAAAAACGCTACCGGCAACGCGATCAGCGGATAGAACTCGATGGCCTGCGGCGCATAGCGCTGGAACATCAACTGCACAACGTAGGTCGAGTAGGCGCCGAGCATCAGCATCTCGCCGTGGGCCATGTTGATCACGCCGAGCAAGCCGAAGGTGATCGCCAGACCGAGCGCCGCGAGCAGCAGAATCGAACCGAGCGACATGCCGCTGAAGGCTTGGCCGAGGATCTCGCCGATCAGCAGTTTGCGTTTGACTTGGGCGAGGCTGGTTTCGGCGGCGGTGCGCACATTGGCATCGGTTTCGACGCCGGGTTCGAGCAAACCTTCGAGGCGCGTACGTGCCAGTGGATCGCCGGTTTCGCCAAGCAGACGCACGGCGGCGAGGCGCACCGATGGGTCGCTGTCGACCAGTTGCAGATTGGCCAGAGCGAGGCTCAGGGCGGCGTGTACGCTTTGATCTTTTTCGCCAGCCAGTTGCTGGTCGAGGAATTTCAGCTGCGCGGGTTTCGCGCTTTTCTGCAATTGTTGCGCAGCGCTCAGACGGATTTTGGCGTCGGCGGCGAGCAATTGGTGGCTGGCCATGGCGGTGTCGATCAGACCCCGCAGGCGGTTGTTCAGACGCAGGGTTTTGGGTTGGCCGTCGACGGTCAATTCGCCTTGTTGCAGGGCATTGATCAGTTCGATGCGCGCCGGATCGGGCTGCGCGGCCCAGGCTTCGAGCAGTTTTGCCTGCTGCACGGGATTGGCCGCGACGAAGTCTTCGGCATCCCCGGCGTGGGCGAGTATCGGCAACAACAGTGCAATGGCGAGAAGCAAACGGTAGATGGCAGTGGGCATATGTAGGGCCTTGCGCGGACTTTATGTGAAGGCTGGTTTTTGTGGCGAGGGAGCTTGCTCCCGCTCGGCTGCGTAGCAGTCGTTAAACCATTGCACGTGGTGTACCTGATACACCGCAGTCAGCGGTTTTTGGGGTTGCTTCGCAACCCAGCGGGAGCAAGCTCCCTCGCCACAGAAAACCATCTCTACAGGGAGTTTTTTCGGGCCTGAACAAATGTCAGGCCCAATGCCTCAGTTGCTCTTCACCGCATAATCCGGCTTCTTGTCGTTGCCATCGATAAACGGGCTCCACGGCTGCGCACGGATCGGTCCTTCGGTCTGCCACACCACGTTGAACTGACCATCGGCCTGGATCTCGCCGATCATCACCGGTTTGTGCAGGTGGTGATTGGTCTTGTCCATGGTCAGCGTGTAGCCCGACGGTGCGGCAAAGGTCTGGCCGGCGAGGGCTTCGCGGACTTTATCGACGTCGGTGGATTTGGCTTTCTCCACCGCTTGCGCCCACATGTGGATGCCGACATACGTGGCTTCCATCGGGTCATTGGTCACTGCTTTGTCAGCGCCCGGCAGGTTGTGTTTCTTCGCGTAGGCTTTCCAGTCAGCGACGAATTTCTTGTTCTGCGGGTTCTCCACCGACTCGAAGTAGTTCCACGCCGCGAGGTTGCCCACCAGCGGTTTGGTGTCGATGCCGCGCAGTTCTTCTTCACCCACCGAGAACGCCACGACTGGAACGTCAGTGGCTTTCAGGCCCTGGTTGGCCAGCTCTTTATAGAACGGCACGTTGGAGTCGCCGTTGACGGTGGAAATAACGGCTGTCTTGCCGCCAGCCGAAAATTTCTTGATGTTGGCGACGATGGTTTGATAGTCGCTATGGCCGAACGGGGTGTAGACCTCTTCGATATCCTTGTCGGCCACGCCTTTGGAATGCAGGAAGGAGCGCAGAATCTTGTTGGTGGTGCGCGGGTAGACGTAGTCGGTGCCGAGCAGGAAGTAGCGCTTGGCGCTGCCGCCTTCTTCGCTCATCAGGTATTCAACCGCCGGGATCGCTTGCTGGTTCGGCGCGGCGCCGGTGTAGAAGACGTTCGGCGACATCTCTTCGCCTTCGTACTGCACCGGGTAGAACAGCAGACCGTTGAGCTCTTCGAACACCGGCAACACCGATTTACGCGACACCGACGTCCAGCAGCCGAACACCACGGCGACCTTGTCCTGGGTCAACAACTGCCGGCCCTTTTCCGCGAACAGCGGCCAGTTCGACGCCGGGTCGACTACCACCGGTTCGAGCATCTTGCCGTTGACGCCACCCTTGGCGTTGATCTCGTCGATGGTCATCAGCGCCATGTCTTTGAGCGACGTTTCAGAGATCGCCATGGTGCCGGACAACGAATGCAGGATACCGACCTTGATGGTCTCGGCGGCCTGGACAGTCCAGGTCATGCCCATCGCGGCAATGGATGCCGTGAGTGTGAAAGCCTTGATCAAACTGCGACGCTTCATTGTGCGATCTCCATGAACGTTAAAGTTTTTTATGGTTGGCAGATGCGGACGACTGAAGCTGTGTTTTGCAAGGGCTGTGCCCGGTCGGGGATGGGCAGGAAAACGTCGGTTTAGAGCGGTTGTGCGCGGTCGCGATGCACCATGAAGGAACGCTCGTGGAGCGTTGGTGCAGGTGGCCGCGCCAGATTGGGGCGCGATTTTACGCTCACTACAAATCAAATGTGGGAGCGAGCCTGCTCGCGAATAGATCGTGTCAGTCAACATCACTGGTGAATGACACACCGTATTCGCGAGCAGGCTCGCTCCCACATTTTTGATCTGTGTTGGTTCAGCGGCGGCGCATCAGGCCGATGAAAAACAGACCACCGATGGCGGCGGTGGCGACGCCGATAGGCAGGTCTTCGGGGGCGATCATCGTGCGGGCGGCGACGTCGACCCAGATCAGAAACACACTGCCCAGCAACACGCACGCCGGCAGCAATCGCCGATGCTCGGCCCCCACCAGACGCCGCGCGATGTGCGGCACCATCAGCCCGACAAAACCGATCGAGCCGCTGATCGATACCAGCACACCGGTCATCAGCGAGGCGATGACAAAGACCCGCAAGCGCACCGAGCGAGCATTCAGACCGAGGGTGACGGCGGTCTGTTCGCCGGCCATCAACGCGTTCAACGGGCGGGCCATGCCCAGCAGCAAGAGCAACCCGAGCAGCACGCTCGCTGCCGGCACCGCGAGCAATTCCCAGCGTGCCAGACCGAGGCCGCCGAGCATCCAGAACATCACCGCTGAACTGGCGCGATGGTCGCCCATGAACAACAGCAGATTGGCGATCGCCATCATCACGAACGACACCGCCACACCGCACAACAACAGGCGGTCACTGTCGAGCCGGCCATGCCGACTGGCAATCGCCAGCACCACCAGCATGCTCAGCAGGGCGCCGATGAATGCAGCGATCGGCAAGGTCAGCAGGCCGATGATTTCGCCGACATGCAGCACCACGATCACCGCGCCCAATGTCGCCCCTGACGTAACGCCAAGCAGATGAGGATCGGCCAGAGGATTGCGCGTCACCGCTTGCAACACCGCGCCGATCAGCGCCAGTCCGGCGCCCACCAGCGCGCCAAGCAACATGCGCGGCACGCGGATCAGCCAGACGATGTGTTCCTGCCCGGCGCTCCAGTCGACCTCGCCGATGCCAAAAGCCTTGTGCAGCAAAATCCGCCACACCACGTCCACCGGCACCCGCGCAGGGCCGAAGCCGAGCGACACCACGCACGACACCAGCAACACGGCGCCGAGGGCGATCAGCAACAGGGCGTAGCGACGGTTGATCATTCGCCGTGGAAACCTTTGGCCAGGGTTTCCACCGCCAGTACGTTGTCGATCCCCGGTGTGGCTTGCACATACTGAATGACGATGAAGCGCTGGTTCTTGATCGCGTCCACCGATTGCAGGGCTTTGTTCTTCAGCAGAAATTCAATTTTCTGTTCGGCAGTGATTTCGCTGTAGTCGACGATGACGATGACCTGCGGATTATGCTCGACCACGGTCTCCCAGTTGACCCGCGTCCAGCTCGCGTCGACGTCGTCGAGAATATTGCGCCCACCCGCCGCGTCGATCAGCGCCTGCGGCATGCCGAGGCGGCCCGAGGTCATGGCGCGGTCTTCGCCGCTGTCGTAGAGGAAAACCCGCGGCTTTTCGGCGGGCAGGTCTTTGCGCACGTCGGCGACTTGCGCCTGCATCTGGGCGATCAGCGCATTGGCGCGGTCCTGCACGTCGAAGATTTTGCCGAGGTTGCGCAGATCGTTGTAGGTATCGTCCAGCGTCGCCGCCGGGCGCTTCATCACGAACGCGCAGGACTCGGTCAACTCATAGACGTTGATGCCCAGCGGTTGCAGGGTTTGCGGAGTGAGATCGCCGCCGACGCGCATGCCGTAATCCCAACCGGCGAAGAAGAAGTCGACGTTGGCATTGAGCAGGGTTTCCACCGACGGATATTTCGCTGCCAGCTCCGGCAGACCGTCGAGCAGCGATTGCATTTCGGGTGTCACCGACTTCCAGCCACTGACGCCGCTGTAACCGGCCATTCGCGACTTGAGGCCGAGGGCGAGCATCATCTGGGTCATGTTGATGTCGTGGCTGACTGCGTGCTTCGGCGCTTCCTTGAAGGTCACTTCGCGGTTGCAGCTTTGAATGGTCAGCGGGTACTTCGTGGCCTCGGCCAATGCCTGAGCACTGCACAACAAAAGAGCGACGCAAAGCAGGGAACGCACAGTCATGGTCGGGTTATCCAGGTGATTCGCGGGTAGCCGTGAATGGGGTGGGAGTCGATCAATGCTTCGACGCCGAAAACGTCGCGCAGCAGTTCGCTGGTGAGGACTTCCTGAGGTGTGCCGCTGGCGACGATACGACCGTGGTTTATCACATAAAGTCGGTCGCAGAAGGCGGCTGCGAGGTTCAGGTCGTGAATGCTGGCCAGCGTGCCGATCTGCAGGCGTTTGACCAGTTGCAGGAGTTCGAGCTGATAGCGCGGGTCGAGGTGGTTGGTCGGCTCGTCGAGGATCAGCAGTTGCGGTTGCTGGGTCAGGGCGCGGGCAAGAATCACACGCTGTTTTTCGCCGCCGGAAAGGGTCGCGAAGGCGTGGTCTTCGAAGCCTTCTAGGCCTACCGATTTGAGCGCCTGGGTGGCGATGTTGCGGTCCTCGAGGGTTTCGCCATCGAACAGACCTTTGTGCGGCGTGCGGCCCATGGCGACGACTTCTTCGACGGTCAGGCCAAAGGCATCGGGGAACTCCTGCAAGACCACGGCGATGCGTTGCGCACACCAACGCGATGACTGTTTCCACACGTTGTAGTGATCGAGACTGACCTCACCATGCTCGGGCTGGCTGAAGCGGTAGGCGCAGCGCAACAGGCTGGTCTTGCCGCTGCCGTTGGGACCGATCAGCCCGACGAATTCACCGGCAGCCACATGCAAGGAAGCGTCACGCAGCTGGAACTGGTGATGGCAGTGGCTGTGGCCCAAGGGCGTCCAGGCGAGGTTGGCGAGGGTCAGTGAGGTCATTACTTTCCTGAGTTCAGTAAACCATTTGTGGCGAGGGGATTTATCCCCGATCAGCGTCGAAGCCGTCGTAAATCGATGAATACGGTCTTCTGATAAACCGTGATTACAGGTTTGGGACCGCTGCGCGGTCCATCGGGGATAAATCCCCTCGCCACAAGAGTGTTTCCGCTTTTAAAAGGTGTAATCAGCGGTGACGAAGAACGATCTCGGCTCGCCGAGTATCCACTGCTGGCCCTCATTGTATTGGCTTTGTGCGTACTGGCGGTCAAACAGATTGTTCACCTGCAAGCCCAGCGTGGTGTTGCGCAGGGCTTTCCACGACAGGGTTGCATCGACCACGGTGTAACTCGGCAGCTCATTGCGGTTGGCCATGTCGGCGTAACGCGCATCGACATAACGCACACCCGCGCCGGCCTTCAAGTCATCGCTGATGTTTTTGTTCAGCCACAGATTCGCGGTCCGACGCGGAACATCCACCGGGCGGTTGCCGTTGTACGACAGGGTCTGACCGTTCACTACCTCGAAGAAATCGTCGTACCTGGCTTTGACAATCGCCGCGTTGGCTTGCAGTTGCCAGGCGTGTGGCAGTCGCAGATCGAGGCTGGCTTCCAGGCCGTTGGACGACTGCTGGCCGACCTGCTGCTTGAGCGTCGGGTTGCCCGGATCGTCCGTCAGCAGTTTCTTTTTGACGATGCGATAGGCCGCCAGCGTGAACTCGCCGCGCTGATCCCAGAACAATTGTTTGAGGCCGATCTCTGTCTGCCGGGCCGTCGACAAATCGTACTGCTGCTGATTCGGACTCAGGGAAATCAAGCCACCGATGCCATCGGTGCTGGTCGCCATCTGGCCGTAGAACGACGTCTGTGGCGTCAGCGCGAATACCAGACCGGCCTTCCAGTTATTCCCGGTCAGGGTCTTGTCGCTCTGGCGGCCATCGGTCAGGTCATTGCGGTCCACGTGCATGTAATCACGGCGCACGCCGGTTACCAACGACCAGCGTTCACTGAGTTGCGTGCGGTTTTCGGCAAACACCGACATCTGTTTGGTGGTGCTGTCGAACTGGTCGCGGTACGGATTGCTGCTCTCGAAATAACCCTGTTGCGGCTGATGCAGATCCAGCGGTTGGCCATTCGGCAACACGTCGTTGAACGGTGAATTGCTGTCGAGCTGGAAACGAATGCGGTTGTAATCGACACCGGTCACGGTCTGGCTGTCGAGGCCGAACAGAGAGTGCTTGAAGGTGAATGTCTGGCGATCGCCGACCTGCTCCTGTTTGTGGCCGATGCCGAAGTAACCGCTGCGGCTCAGCTGTTGCGTGTCGGCATTGAAGTTGTAGTTCTCGGCGTTCTGCCAACGGCGCTGGGCCTTGAGGTAGTACAGCTCATTGCTGGCGCTGACCGAATCGTTGATCTGCCAATCGCTGGTCAGGCGTGTCCACTGATCGTTGTAGTGCTGCTTGTCGTCGCGCACGTTGTAGTTCTTGTTGCGCAGACTGTCCTTGAGTTGGCCATTGATCAGCGGTGTACCGAAGTAATTCTGCGGACGCTGGTCGCCATAGTCATGGGCGAGGGTGAAGGCCAGATCATCAGTGGCCTGCCAGCGCAGCGCGGCACTGATGAAGTCGCTGGAGGAATCGCCGCGATCAATCCAGCCGTTGCTGCGCAGGCGATTGAGGTTGAGGCGATAGCTCAGGGTATCGGTCAGCGAGCCACCGCTGTCGAAGGCCTGCTGTTGACGGTCGTATGAGCCGTAACCGACGCGCACATGGTTTTCGATCTCACCTGCGAACGGCTTCTTCGGGATCACGTTGACCACTGCGCCGGTCGCGCCTTCGCCGTACAGCACCGAGGCCGGGCCGCGCAGCACATCGACGCGCTCCACTGACCAGGTGTCGACCGGGAAGGTGACCGTGCCCATGCCGGTGTACATCCGGTTGCCGTCATACAACTGCATCACCGAGCTCTGTCCGGTAAACCCCCGTGCCTGCAACGATGTGCCGCCATCGCCCGGCGTACCGGTGCGGCTGATGCCGGTGCTGCGCGATACGGCGTCCTGCACGCTTTGATCGCCACGGGCACGGACTTGCTCGCCGCTCAGGCTTTCGACGCTGGCCGGGGTTTCCATGGCTGTCAGGTTCAGGCGCGACCCGGCGCTGGTCGGCGTCGTCAGGCTGACGGTTTCCTCGTCAACGGCCGGCGCAGTGATGTTGCCGGTGGGCAGGGTCAGCGATTGGCTATCGGCATTGGCGCTGTTCATCACGAACAGGCAGAGGCTGGACAAGAGGTACTTGTTCATCGGGGCGGTGAATCACTTCTGCAAAAGAAAGCCCGCAGCTTTTGGCCGCGGGCAGAAGGGCAAATAAGAGTTATACAGTAACACTAAAAAATGCCGAATTATAAGCCTCGGTATTCTATAGCGCTGTCTAAAACACGCATCTCGCCTGATTCATGATGAAGGTGAGGCGGATTCAGCTTGTCGGCCAAAACGCGACAGCAGCAGCCGATCCAGCAACCACACCACCACCAGCGAGGCCCCCACCAGCGGGAAAATCACCGCCAGTGCCAGCATGATCACCACGCCGGTTTTCCACTTCGGCAAATCATGCCGCAGCGGTGGCACGCCGAATTTGCCCTGTGGCCGGCGCTTCCACCAGATCACCATGCCGCTGACGGCGCTGAGCAGAATCATCAGGCAGATCAGCAGCACGACGATCTGGTTGAAGGTGCCGAACATCTTGCCTTCATGCAGCATCACGCCGATTTCCGTGGCGCGGGCCACCGTGCCGTACTGCTCGAAACGCACGTCGGCGAGGACTTTGCCGGTGTACTGATCAATATGCAGGGTCGCGTCATTGCGCGGATCATCGGCAAACACAGCGATGGTGAAGACACCGGTGGCGGTGGTCGGCAGAGTGATGCTGTAACCCGGCTCGACCTTGCGCTGCGTGGCGATGTTCTGCACATCTTGCAGGCTGATGGCGGGTGCGGCGGGACCGTGTTGCATGCCGCTGTGGGCCATGTGTTCGGCGTGGTCGCCGGACATTGGCATCGGCGTGTTCTCCATCGCCCACGGCACGGTCTGGCGGGTCGCGCTGTTGAGGCTGCGGGCTTCAATGTCGGAGGTCGGCACGTTGTCCCACATCGCTGCCGGGAACACGTTCCACACCTGGGCGTATTGCTTGCCCCAGAATCCGGTCCAGGTCATGCCACTGAGCAGCATCACCAGCAGCAACGTCGCGCCCCAGAATCCAGTGACGGCGTGCAGATCCCGCCATAGCACACGGCCGCGACTGTTCAGGCGTGGCCAGAGAATTCCTGCGGCCTGGCCGCGTGGCCACCAGAGGAACAGACCCGATACGACCAGCACCACGCCCCAGCCAGCGGCCATTTCGATCAATCGGTCACCGACGGTGCCGATCATCAATTCGCCATGGATGGCGCGGGCGATGGCTTGCAGATTCTGCTTGGCATCCTGCTCGCCGAGGATGTCGCCGTGGTACGGATCGACGAACACGTTGAGTTCGCGACCGGCGTTGGTTACGACAAATTGCGCGCTGCGTTCGGCGTTCGCTGGCGGCAGATATTGCTTCACCTGGCCTTGTGGATAAGCGCTTTTCACCCGTTGCAACAAGTCATCGGCCGGAACGGTGTGATGGCCGGCCGGGACGTTGAGCAGGCTGCTGTACATCAGCGAATCGAGTTGTGGTTTGAACAGGTAAATGATGCCGGTCAGGGCCAGCATCACCATGAACGGGGCGACGAAGAGACCGGCGTAAAAATGCCAACGCCAGGCCAGGTTGTAGAAATTCGGTTTGGGCTGTTTCATCACGTTTGCTCCGCTTGGCTTGGATCTTCTAGTTGTTCACTCAGGTTGCTACACCGCATTCCCTGTGGGAGCGAGCCCGCTCGCGAAGGGGACGGCACATCCAACATTGATGTCGTCTGGCACGGCGCTTTCGCGAGCAGGCTCGCTCCCACATGGGTGGGTGTTAGAAACTCATGTCGACCTTGGTCCAGAGCGTGCGCCCCGGTTCATTGATCGCTTGCGGGTCATTGGCCGGGTAGCCGAAACCGGCGTTGCCCGCCAGGTTCAGGTGTTCGGCGTAAGCCTTGCCGAACAGGTTGTCGACGCCGCTGCTGACCTTCCAGTTCTTGTTGATCCGATAGGCACCGTTGAACGAGAACACGCCGAAGCCCGAACTCTTGTCGTAGTCCTTGCCGACCACGTTGCCCTTGTTCTGGTCGATACGGTTTTGCGCGGCAACCACCCTCCACAGTGCACCGGCGCTCCAGTTGTCTTCGCTGTAAGTCAGACCGAAACGCGCATCCAGCGGCGGCATCTGCGGCAGTGCCTTGCCGTCGCTGCTGTTCTTGCCCCAGGCGTAGGCCAGGGTCGCATCGGCTTTCCAGTTGTCGGTGAGGTTGTAAGCGGCACCGAGTTCACCGCCCATGATCCGCGCGTCGATGTTTTCCGCGCGCGAAGTGCTCATGCCCATCATCGTCGGCGTGTAGTCGAACAGGATGTAGTCACGCACCACGCCGATGTAACCCGAAGCCCAGGCTTCGAGATCGGCGCTCTTGTAGTTCACGCCGAAGTCGAGCTGAGTGGTCTTTTCCGGTTTGATCGAATCGAAGGCGTTGACCGAACCCGCCGGGCCGGATTTCGGCGAGAACAGCTCCCAGTAATCCGGAAAACGTTGCGCGTGACCGAGCCCGGCGTAGAGCGTGGTCGGGCTGTCGGCCAGGTCGTGCTCGTAACGCACGAAGCCGCTTGGCAGGGTGTCGGCGCGGGTTTCATCGGCGGTTGGATTCGGTCGGGACATCATTCCGGAACCGCTGGTCTGCCGATAATCCTTGGCCGAAGCGCGATCAACCCGTGCGCCAGTGATCAGGCGATCACGGTCGGCGGCGTACCAGGTCATTTCGCTGAACACGCCGTAGTTATGGAAGTCGGCGTCCTTGGTGTAGGGCTGATCCTTGTAGGTATCGATGCCCATGCCGCTGCGCTGGCGGTGTTCGTTGGTCTGCGCGTCGAGGCCGGTGATCAACTGGATATCAGCCCAGCGCCAGGTGGCTTTGATCCGTGCGCCGAGGGTGCGGCGGTCGACGTTCGATGCCATCGGCCCGGCCATCATGCCGGTGCCGGATGGCTTGCGCAGGGTGTAGTTGTCCATCACATGGTCGGCGTAGTTGTAGTAGACCTGCGCTTCGAGTTTCTCCAATACGTCGGTGATGTTGGATTTCTCCAGGCGCAGACCGAGGCTTTCGCGCAGGAACTGCGAGCCGTCCATACCCCGTCCGGCATAGCGGGCCTCGCCGTCACCCTTGCCGGCGGTCAGTTCGATCAGGGTGTCGGCGTCCGGCGTCCAGCCGAGCGCGACGTCGCCATTCCACTTGTCATAACGCGAGCCGACGATGTCGTTGTTGCCGTCGCGATAGTCGTCGGAATGCGCGGTGTTGCCGATCACCCGCACGTAACCCAATGGCCCACCGGCAGCGGCGTCGACGACTTTGTCGAAGCGTCCGTGGGAGCCGGCCAGAATGCTCGCGTTCACTCGGGTGCCGAGTTCGCCGAAGCTCTCCGGTTCACGGTCAAACAGCACGGTACCCGCCGATGCGCCGGGGCCGTAGAGCACGGTTTGCGGGCCTTTGATCACCGTGAGTTTGTCGTAGGTTTCCGGCGAGATGTACGAGGTCGGCGCGTCCATCCGGCCCGGGCAGGCGCCGAGCATCACGCCGCCGTTGGTGAGGATGTTCAGGCGTGAACCGAACATGCCGCGCAGCACCGGATCGCCGTTGGTGCCGCCATTGCGCACCAGCGCAAAGCCCGGAATGGTTTTCAGGTAATCACCGCCATCGCTGGCCGGCACCGGTTGGCGCGGATCCTTGGGGTTGGTGACGATGGTCAGTGGCGAGCTCGGCGCAATGGCGGTAATCACCGTCGGGCTCATCTCTTCAGCGTGGCCGGCATGCTCATCGGCCAGCACCAGCGGGGAAAGCAATACGCCGCAAAGGACGGCGATGGCGTGCGAGAAACGAATCCGCGATTCGTTCATGGCAAAGGACGCCTGGGCAGCGCCCGAGCGTGGAACAGCAGAAAGCCTGGACATGACAATTTCCATCAAACAGTCGTAAACGACACGGCCGGCAGCCTGAAGCTGTCTTCTCAACCGTGTGCAATCAGTGGTGGGTGATTACGCTGCGATGGGCGGGGCGCGGGTGCGGGCGCCGGGGAAGAAGGTTTGCCGGGCATGCCCCAGGCGCGGGGAGGGCGGGGTGAACGTGTTGACGTGGGCGATGCTGAACGTGGCGAAGGTGCCGCCGCCGGTCAGCGCCGGGCAGTTGAACAGCAGGCTGCAATAGCCGCACTTTTCCCACAGCACATGGTGTGAGGATTGCGGCGGGCAGTGTTCAGCGACGGTTTTTGCACCGTGCCCGGAGTGATCCATGCCGGGCATGTCCATCGACATGTCCATGCTCATTGGCATCGACGTCGAGGCGTGCTGATCCATCGGCATCGACTGAGAAATCAGTGGGCCGATGAAGATCATCAACATGGCGAACAGGGCAATCCAGCTGCCGCGGGTCAGGTGTTCAGTCTGACGGCGTTGCCGGGTTGGCCTGGCGCTCAGCGGGCGCATGGGCGAAGTCTGCCGAAAGGCTTACTGAGCGTGCGCGTGAGCCTGCGAGGTTTGTGGCGGCTTCTTCTGCACGGCGACTTCGACGGTGACGTTACCGGCCTTTTCGAAATGCATGGTCAGCGGGAAGCGCTTGCCGTCGGTCAGCAGACTGCGGTCGGTCGGATTCATCAGCATCACGTGGTACGCCATCGGCGCAAAGGTCACGTTGCCGCCGGCCGGAATCTCGACGCTGGGCACCTGCTGCATTTTCATCAGGTCGCCCTGCATCACATGCTCGTGCAATTCCGCCAGGGGGGCGATTGGCGAATCGACGCTGAGCAAGCGATCGGCGGTTTTGCCGACGTTGTGGATGACGAAATAAGCGGCAACGGTTGGCGCGTTGGGCGGCAGTTCCTGCGACCACGGGTGAGCGATTTCCAGCTCGCCGGCCTTGTATTCATGAGCATTGGCGAAGCACGCAGGCACCAGCAGCGCGGCGATGACGATAAGTTTGTTCAACATGGCAGTTCTCCAGAACGATTTGAAACGCAGGTCAATTGCGCGAACAAATCAAACCAGAGGGGAAGCGCGGGGATTGAGACTTGGCCATTGCTGGCGCGGCGTGGGTGTTTGCAGTAAGGCCGGCGCGACGCTGCGATTGCTGTCATAGCGGGCGAAATACAGCTGTGGCGAATGCCCCGGCAGCGCCACCAATGGCGCCGAGCCCGAGCAACACCAGCAATGCTGCATGTTGGAATGGGTGTCGTTGGGCGGGGCTTGCTGATCGATGGTGCCGATGTTGATCGCGACCATCTTCGTCCCGCTGCCGGTGCAGAAACTGCTCCAGAGCAATTGTTCGGCCGGTGAATTGGCCGCCTGCGCCATCGCTCCCGTCATCGGCATGGCGAGCATGTTGAACAGCACTGCAAAGCAGGCGATCCAGGCAATTGCTAGCCGGTGTCGGTTCATGGGACAGATCCGTTGGGTGGGCGATCAGGCGCGGCTATTTAGCCTGATCAGGGCCGATAAGTAAAAAAGCGTCGTGCGGTTTGGTGTCGCAGCGCTTTTATAGCGTTACGGCATGCAATCTCAAACCCAATGCCTTCATGACTTTCATGATAGTTGCGAATTCGGGATTGCCAGTGCTGCTCAACGCCTTGTAAAGACTTTCGCGGCCCAAACCTGCGTCCCGTGCTACTTGAGTCATGCCCTGGGCCCGGGCGATGTCATTGAGCGCAGCACGGATCAGAACGCCATCGCCTTCGTCGTCGTCAAAACAGGCGTCCAGATATGCCGCCATGTCCTCGGGAGTTTTGAGGTATTCGGCGGCGTCAAAACGGGCGAATTCTTCGGTCATGATTTACTCCTCATTTCCGATGTTATGTGCCATCTGCACGGCGCGTTTGATGTCTCTCTTTTGTGTCGATTTGTCGCCTCCAATCAGCAGCAGATAAATCACTTCACCTCGACGTGTGAAATACATCCTGTAACCGGGGCCGTAATGAACACGCATTTCATAAACGGTATCACCGACGAACCCGCAGTCGCCGAAGTTGCCATATTCGGCTGCCTTAAGCCTGGAGATGATTCGACCTTTACCGGTGATGTCTTTCAGGGAGTCGAGCCATTCGGAAAATAGGCGGGATCGTTCAATGGCGATCATGTCGGGATCGTATTCCTTGGGATACAAGCTGACAAGCTGCTTTTCCTGGCTGTCTACTTGTCTGGATTAAAGGAACCGAAGTATTGGAGTGAGGGGGAGTGAAGAACAGTCGGCTGCGTCCTCAAATTTCGCAGGCAAATTCGCAGATAAATTTGAAGTCAGGAAAAGTCTGACGACGTCAGGGCTTTAAGGACTTCAGACGTAGATGCAAACCCCCGATCAACCCCCGCCAACCCCGGCCGCTTCAACACAAGCACCGGCACCCCACGCTCCCGCGCCACTTCGAGCTTCGGCTCGGTGGCGGTGCTGCCGCTGTTCTTGCTGATCAGCACATCGATCTGCCGCCGCTCGAACAGCGCCCGCTCATCCTCGAGCAGAAACGGCCCGCGGGCGCCGATCACTTCGCAACGCTCGTTACCCGGATAAACATCCAGTGCGCGCAAGGTCCAGAACTGGTCCTCTGGGATTTCGTCGAGATGTTGCAGCGGTTCGCGACCCAAGGTGAACAACGGGCGGTGAAACGGTTTGAGTGCGGTGATCAGTTCGGCCCAATCGCTGACTTCGCGCCAGTCATCGCCCGGTTGCGGCTGCCAGGCAGGGCGACGCAAGGCCCAGCATGGGATGCCGGTCAGTTGCGCGGCGGTCGCGGCGTTGTGGCTGATTTGTGCGGCGTACGGGTGGGTGGCGTCGAGCAGCAGATCAATGCCTTGGTCACGAATGAATTGCGCTAGACCTTCAGCGCCGCCATAACCACCGACGCGCACCTGGCAAGTCAGATCAGTCGGCACTCGGCCGACCCCGGCCAGGCTGTAAATGTGTTCCGGCCCCAGCGTGCGGGCGATGGCCAGCGCTTCAGTCACACCGCCCAGCAGCAGAATCCGCTTCATTGAAAACCTCCGGCATGGCCGACAATTCCACCCTGTCGATCAATCGCAAACACTTCGACCTGAACCTGCGCCGGCACGACGCTGCGAGCGAAATTCAACGCGTGGCGGCAGACTTCATCGCCCAGTGCGATCCCCGCTGCACTGGCCATCGCCAATGCCTGCTGGCTGGTGTTCGCCTCACGAATACCTTGCTGCAAAACCTCATCAGCGCCAATCGCCGCCGCCCACTGCGCCAGTTGCGGCAGGTCGATGCTCGAATGTCTTGAGTGCAGATCCATATGCCCGGCCGCCAGTTTGCTGATCTTGCCGAAACCACCGCACAGGCTGAGTTTATCCACAGGTACTTTGCGCAAATGCTTGAGCACTGCGCCGACGAAATCGCCCATTTCGATCAGAGCGATTTCCGGCAGGTCGTAGACCCGCCGCATGGTGTCTTCGCTGGCATTGCCGGTGCACGCGGCAATGTGCAGATAGCCGTTGGTCCTGGCGACATCAATGCCTTGATGGATCGAGGCGATGTAAGCCGCGCAGGAAAATGGCCGGACGATACCGCTGGTGCCGAGGATCGACAGACCGCCGAGAATGCCCAGGCGCGGGTTCATGGTTTTCAGCGCCAGCGCTTCACCGCCCTCGACGTTGACCGTGACGTCGAAGCCGCCGGCATAACCGGTTTCGGCGGCGAGCAGGCTCAGGTGATCGCTGATCATTTTGCGCGGCACCGGATTGATCGCTGGCTCACCGACACCCAGCACCAGCCCGGGACGGGTCACGGTGCCGACGCCAAGACCTGCATTGAAGCGAATTCCCGGCTCGTCTTTCAGTTGCACACACGAATAAAGCAACGCGCCGTGGGTCACGTCCGGGTCGTCCCCGGCATCCTTGATCGTCCCGGCTTCGGCGCCGTCAGCGGTCAGGCGACAGAACTCCAGACGCATCTGCACCTGCTTGCCCTTGGGCAACACGATCTGCACCGCATCGGCCGAGATCCCGCCGAGCAACAGGCGAGCGGCAGCGAGGCTGGTGGCGGTGGCGCAACTGCCGGTGGTCAGGCCACTGCGCAGCGGTGCGGGTTGTTCGGCGGTTTCGTCACGCATCGAGAGGTTTGACCAGATCGAGCAGGGTAATCGGCAGAGCCTGGCGCCAGGTGTCGAACTCGCCGAGTGGTTGCGCCTGAGCGACATGGATGCGCGTCAGTTCGCCGCCGAAGCGTTCGCGCCAGTTCATCAGGGTGACTTCACTTTGCAGGGTCACGGCGTTGGCGACTAGTCGGCCGCCGGGTTTGAGTTGTTCCCAGCAGGTCTCGAACACACCGTCGCGGGTCACGCCGCCGCCAATGAAAACAGCGTTCGGTCGCTCCAGCCCGGCGAGTGCCTGCGGCGCACGGCCGCGTATCAATTGCAGGCCGGGCACGCCCAAGGCGTCGCGATTGTGTTCGATCAATGACTGGCGACCGTCGTCGGCTTCGACGGCCACTGCGCGGCAGCTGGGGTGAGCGCGCATCCATTCGATGCCAATCGAGCCGCTGCCGGCGCCGACGTCCCACAGCAGTTCGCCGGGGGTCGGCGCGAGGCGGGCGAGGGTGATGGCGCGTACGTCGCGTTTGGTCAGTTGGCCGTCATGCCGGAACGCCGAGTCGGGCAGGCCGGCCAGGCGCGACAGGCGCGGGGTGTTCGCGTCGACGAGGCATTCGATGGCGATGACGTTGAGGTCGGCCAGCGGCGAGTCGCTCCAGGCATTGGCGCTGCCGTCGATCCGCCGCTCGGCACTGCCGCCCAGATGTTCCAGAACGCTCATCCGGCTCGAACCAAACCCGCGTTCGCGCAACAACTGCGCGACGGCGGCCGGACTCTGCCCATCATTGCTCAGCAACAACAGGCGCACACCGCTGAACAGTTGCGCGTTTAGCGCTGCCAGCGGTCGGGCGACCAATGACAAAGTTACAACGTCCTGCAATGGCCAGCCGAGGCGGGCGGCGGCCAAAGAGCAGGAGGACGGCGCCGGCAGGATCAGCATCTCGTCGCTCGGCACCTGACGCGAAAGGCTGGCGCCGACGCCATAGAACATCGGATCACCGCTGGCCAATACGCAGACGGCTTCGCCTCGCGGCTCCAATACTGGCGCAAGTGAAAACGGACTCGGCCATAACTGCCGCTCGCCGCGAATGTACACCGGCAGCAGGTCCAGTTGACGCTGGCCGCCGACGATCCGCGAGGCGCCCATCAGGGCTCGCCGGGCGTTTTTGCCCAGGCCCTTGAAGCCGTCTTCACCGATTCCCACAACCGTCAGCCAGGGTGACATCTATATTCCTCTAAACATGCCATTCCGATGGGCAGACTTTTCATGCCGCCGGACAAAGCAGGCATAATACCGCGCCTTCGCCCGCGAAGCGCCTTTCCCACGCAGCCGGTCAGCCCCTTGAACGAACGCCCGATGTCCACCGCCATACGCCCCTCGGCTTGCCCGGGGTTGCTGCGTATCGTCCAGGCATTGGACGGTGGCATCTGCCGGATCAAGCTTAACGGTGGCTCGATCAGCGCCGACCAGGCGGATGCGGTGGCCAATGCCGCCGAGCAATTCGCCGGCGGTGTGATCGAGGCGACCAACCGCGCCAATCTGCAAATTCGCGGTATCGGCGAGCAAAGCAGTGCGCTGATCGACAGCCTGCTCGCCGCCGGGCTCGGGCCACGCAACGCAGCGGGCGACGATGTGCGCAACCTGATGCTCAGCCCGACCGCCGGGATTGACCGGCAAATGCGCTTCGACACCCGCGCACTCGCCGAACAGATTCTCGACACGCTGCAAAGCCATCCACGTTTCCCCGAGTTGAGCGCCAAGTTCGCTGTGCAACTGGATGGCGGTGAAGCGTTGGCGATGCTCGAACATCCGCATGATCTGTGGTTGTCGGCTTTCGAGCGCGACGGCGAAACGTTGCTGGCGTTCGGTCTGGCCGGCTGCCCGACGGATCGTGCGGTCGGCGCGGTGACGCTGGAAAACGCTCATGCTCATGCGCTAGTGGTGGCGGTGCTGGAGCTGTTCCTGGATCTGGCTCGACCCGAGCAGACGCGAATGCGTCATTTGCTTGATGAGTTGCCGATGCTGGCGTTTCTTGAACAGCTCAGGGCACGCCTGCCGATCAAAGCGATCAGCGGTTGGCAGCGCACTCCGGTAACGGTCGATCTGCATATCGGCGCTCACCGTCAAAACACGGAAAACCTTGTTTACGTTGGCGCGGTGCCGCCACTCGGTCGCCTCGACCCGAGCATGCTGCGCGGTGCCGCCCAACTGGCCCGCCAGTCTGGCGACGGCAGTCTGCGCTTCACGCCGTGGCAGAGCCTGTTGCTGCCGAACGTGGCAGCGGCTGATGCAACGCAGGTGATCGAAGGCCTCAAACTATTGAATCTGTTGGCCGAGGCCGCTGAGCCTCTGTCGAGAATGATCGCCTGCACCGGTTCCGCTGGCTGTGGCAAAGGTCTGGCCGACACCAAGCGCGATGCCCGGTTGCTGGCGACGCTGTTGCCCCAGGCGCAGAGCGTGCACCTATCCGGTTGCACGCGCTCCTGCGCTGCCGCTCACTGTGCCCCGGCGACGTTGCTGGCCGTCAGTGCCGGTCACTACGACCTCTATTTTCACGATGCAACGCAGCCGGGTTTCGGCGCGTTGCACGCACGCAATCTTACTATTGAAGCGGTCGCGACCCTGCTCGACGCCCGCTCCCGGAGCCCCCTAGATGCTTGATTACATCCGCGACGGTCAGGAGATCTATCGCAACTCCTTCGCGATCATTCGCAGCGAGGCCAATCTGGCGCGCATCCCGGCCGATCTGGAAAAGCTCGCGGTGCGGGTGATCCACGCCTGCGGCATGGTCGAGGCGGTCGACGGTCTGCAAT
The DNA here is from genome assembly GCF_044743525.1 of Pseudomonas sp. NPDC087598. Lineage (NCBI taxonomy): Bacteria > Pseudomonadati > Pseudomonadota > Gammaproteobacteria > Pseudomonadales > Pseudomonadaceae > Pseudomonas > Pseudomonas sp. NPDC087598. The sequence goes on from NZ_JBIUWQ010000017.1 coordinate 82,766, forward strand.
TCTCTGAAGGGGCGGGCAAGGCCGGGCGCGATGCGCTGGCCGCCGGTGCACCGATCCTCTGTGATGCGCGAATGGTCTCCGAAGGCGTCACCCGTGCACGTCTGCCGGCGAACAACCAAGTGATCTGCACCTTGCGTGACGACAGCGTGCCGGAGTTGGCCCGCGAGTTGGGCAACACCCGCTCGGCTGCCGCACTGGAACTGTGGCGCCCGCATCTGGCAGGCAGCGTCGTGGTGATCGGCAACGCGCCGACCGCGCTGTTCTATCTGCTGGAAATGCTCGACGCCGGCGCACCGAAACCGGCGCTGATCCTCGGCTTTCCGGTGGGCTTCGTTGGCGCCGCCGAATCGAAAGCAGCGCTGGCGGCTGACAGTCGCGGCGTACCGTTTGTGATCATGCAAGGTCGGCTCGGCGGCAGCGCCATGGCCGCCGCAGCGGTCAATGCGCTCGCCACGGAGATCGAATGATGCAGGCAAAAGGACGTTTGATTGGCCTGGGCGTCGGCCCCGGGGATCCGGAACTGATTACCGTCAAGGCTCTGCGCCTGCTGCGAGAATCACCGGTGGTGGCGTACTTCGTCGCCAAGGGTAAAAAGGGCAACGCCTTCGGCATCATCGAAGCACACCTGCAGGACGCGCAAAATCTGCTGCCGCTGGTGTACCCGGTGACCACCGAAGTTTTGCCGGCACCACTTTCCTATGAGCAGGTCATCAGCGATTTCTACGACGAAGCCGCCGAGACCGTGGCCGCGCATCTGGATGCCGGTCGTGACGTCGCGGTGATCTGTGAGGGTGATCCGTTCTTCTACGGCTCCTACATGTATCTGCATGATCGCCTGGCCACCCGCTACGAAGCGCAAGTGGTACCGGGTGTGTGCTCAATGCTCGGTGGCGCTTCGGTGCTGGGCGCGCCGCTGGTGTATCGCAATCAGAGCCTGTCGGTGCTCTCCGGTGTGTTGCCCCACGAAGAATTGAAACGTCGTCTGGCCGATGCCGACGCCGCGGTGATCATGAAGCTGGGGCGCAATTTTCCCAAGGTCCGTCAGGTGCTGGAAGAACTCGGTCTGGCCGAGCGTGCGCTGTACGTCGAGCGCGCGACCATGGCCAATCAGAAGATCGTGCCGATGGATCAGGTCGAGCCGATGTCCTCGCCGTACTTCTCGCTGATCATCGTGCCCGGCGAACGGTGGCAAGGCTGATGACTCCAACCACCCCCGCCATCGTCATTCTCGGTCAGGGCAGCCTGGCCACGGCCCGCCGCATTCAGCAGGTGTATCCGGCCGCGCAGATCCACGGCCTCGCCGGACGGGTTGAAGGCGCCGACTGCACTTTTCAGGAGTTCGGCGCGACCCTGCGGGAGCTGTATCAGCAGGACACGCCGATCATTGCCCTGTGTGCTGCCGGGATTGTCATTCGGACACTGGCGCCGCTGCTGCTGGAGAAGGGCGCCGAACCGCCGGTGCTGGCCGTTGCCGAAGATGGCAGCGCCGTGGTGCCACTGCTCGGTGGCCTCGGTGGCGTGAATGTCATGGCCAGGGAAATCGCGACCAGGCTGCAAGTCGCTGCGGCGATCACCACCAGTGGCGAATTGCGTTTTGGCACCTGTCTGCTCAATCCACCGAGCGGCTACGCACTGGCGGATCTGGAACTGGGCAAGCGCTTTGTTTCCGATCTGCTGGCCGGGCACAGCGTACGTATCGAAGGTGCGGCGCCGTGGCTGGAGCAAGCGCAATTGCCGGAAGATCCGCAGGCGCAGCGCTCGATTCATGTCGGCACTGTCGAGCGAGCAGCGAGTGCCAATGAGTTGTTGATCTATCCGCGCAGTGTCGCGGTGGCGGTGAGCAGCACAGTGGCGGACCTGCCGAATGCCGTTCGCGCAGCGTTGCAGCAAGCGAAACTCGCAGTGCCGGCGCTGGCCTGTCTGGTGGCGGCCGATACTGAAATGGCTGCGGCGAATCTGCGTGAAGCAGCCCTCGAACTGGCTGTGCCGTTACGCTTTGTCGCGGCACAAGAAGGCATTGAGGCACTGGCGATTGCTGCGGTGCCAGAGGCGAAAGTCGTGCCGGTCAATGCCCTGGCAATCGCGATCACTGAACAGCCACTGGACGTCGAGAAAGTCGGTCGGCCACGCGGTCGTCTCGCTGTGATCGGCCTCGGCCCCGGCGCGGCCGAATTGATGGTGCCGGCGGTGAAAGCCGAACTGGCCCGCGCCACCGATGTGCTCGGCTACGAAACCTACGTGCGCATGGCCGGCCCGTTTCGCGATGATCAAGTGCAGCACTGCACCGACAACCGCGAAGAAATGCAGCGCGCCCGCCACGCCTTCAGATTGGCCGCTCAGGGCCGTTCAGTGATTGTCGTGTCGTCCGGTGACCCGGGCGTGTTCGCCATGGCGGCGGCGGTGCTCGAAGCGCTGCACGAGTCGGATGATCCAGCATGGCACAGCGTCGATCTGGAAATCCTTCCGGGCGTCTCGGCCTCGCTGGCCACCGCCGCGCAGGCCGGGGCACCGCTGGGTCACGACTTCTGCGTGATGTCGCTGTCGGACAACCTCAAGCCGTGGTCGATCATCGAAAAGCGTCTGGATCTGGCTGCCGAGGCGGATCTGGCGCTGGCGTTCTACAACCCGATCTCCCGCGCCCGCCCCTGGCAATTGGGCCGGGCGCTGGAAATTGTCGCGCAGCACCGCACGCCTGAAACTCCAGTCGTGCTGGGGCGTGACATCGGCCGGCCAGGGCAAACCTTGCGGACCACCACACTGGGCGCGTTGACCCCGGATCAAGTGGACATGCGCACGATGGTGCTGATTGGCTCGTCCACCACTTGCACGTTCCCTCGGGCGACGGGGGGGGACTGGGTGTATACGCCTCGCTGGTACGCAGACAAGCCGACTAACTGACGGCTGCTCACCGCTGCCGGGCATTTGTAAGCAACTTCGATTGCGGTGAGATCTGGTCAAGACTTCTGGTGTTAACCATCGCTGCAAATAACCAGGCCGCGAACCTCTGGGTTCGCGGCCTTTTGCGTTTATGCGACAGGCACCCATAGGGTGCAATTGTCGCCGGAGTATTCGACGGCACAGTTTGAATGTCGGCTGATGTTTCGAAGGTCATCACTTGAATCTCTTCACGTTTGAATGCGTGGTCTATGCGCAATAACTTTCCGCCAAAGCGCATGGCTGTTTATTCATTCAAGGACGGAAAGTGATGGGAAATTACGAAAGTCAGACAGAGCACCCCGAGTTCATTTCACCAGAAGAGTTTGCAGAGATAACCAGGGCGGTGAAGAAGTCTGCGAGCTCGATGGAATACGATGCACTTGTCCAGCACTACCAGTCATCTATCGCAGCGGTCGAGCTGGATGAAAAGCTGTTGGCGACAAAACTCTTTCAAGAAGTAATGACATCGATACGGCGTAACCGCAAAACGCCAGCGTCAGCATTGATTGATCGGATCAGTACTCGGCTGGAACACTATGTTTCGCGGCTGACCAATACGGTAGCGCTGTTGTCCGGGGCCAGTTCACCGGTGCCGAACACCATGCATTTCGTCTGGGTGGGGGGCAGTGAAGTCGGCGTCAATCAGCGCGACTACATGAACATCTGGCGCGAAGTGCTGAAACCGCAGGATTACACGTTCAACCTCTGGTACGACAGTGATGCGCTGCTGGCCTTCGAGATGAACCGGGTCATTCTCGACAGCGCCAGGGTGCATGCGATGGAGTCCGGGGGCGATCAAGTCACAAAGCCCAGTGCTCTGGCGCAAATGATCGAAGACCGCGCCCGCGTCCTCAAGCACCAGATGTTTGCGTATCTCAACCAGCCACAGTGGGCCGGGCGGGCGGACGAAGCGCGGATTGACCTGATGGTGCGCGCCTACGGCAAGGATCGCGCAACGCTCGAAGCTTTTCGCCAGAAGTGTCTCGACACGCACCTGAATATGGTCGGGCCGGACCTGCGTTTGCGTGACGCTCGCCACGAGTTTGCCGGGCACTTTTTGCAGGATGTCTATCAGCGTGAAGTTGCCATGCGCGGCAATTTCGCGGCGGCCAGTGATGTCGTGCGATTGCAGGCCGAGTACCTGGAGGGCGGGCGTTACAGCGACATGGATTACTTGCCGCCGCTGGCCGAGAAGTTGGGTGGCGTCGATATAAGAGGTTTTCATCCAAACGAACGGCTCTGGGTATTGAAACAGCTGCTGGATCACAACCCAGGGTTGATGCCAGGGCGGGATCCACTTCGTTACAAGAACGAAACAGGCAGCATTCCTGAAGGTCATGCAGAGGCGTTAACCGCGTTTGCACGCAGCAAGCCAGCTCTTCACGACATATTCGTCGCCCCGCCAGCCAGTCGAGTTCCCCAAGACGCAATTCGATTGGGTACGGCGTACAGCGATCCTTCAAGAGGGGAAATGAACGCTCATATGCTGGCGCATCCCGGCGCGGGCATGACCCGGTCCATTATGGAAGTCATCCGGTTCAACTATGACTGCCTCAATGAGGTTGAGCGCCGGATGGTTGCAGCAGGTGCTGATTGGGGAGATGTTCGTAGACTGGGGGAAGTCATCGATACGGTATTGAATGAAAGGGGCGCGCAAGGCATCACACTTTCCCATGCCGACATGCGCTACATGGGGTTCCTGGATGTCGCGATTCGTCAATATTACTCGGACGGGATTCGCCCCGAAGCGCGCGGCACGATTGTACTGACCGGGCCGTCTGCGGCGAGTGCAGGCGTCGGTAAGTACACTGAAACGCATCTATTGCTTGATCAGTGGGAAGCCGTTCGCAAAGAACTCAAATTGACTGAAGGCTTTAACTTATCCACAGAGGAAGAAAACATCACCGGCTGGACTGTCAACGGTGATCCCGAGCAATGGCTGGCCAAAGAACAGGAAAAATGGCAAACCGGCAAACTCAAATCCCGTTATGTCGGCAGTGTCGGTGACCTGCTCAAGGGACAGACCCTGACCTTCAAACAAGGCTGGCCGGTGATCGAAGGCAAGCCGGTGTTGTTGACGGCCGTGCTGCAACAACTGATGGACGATCTGGGCGAGCCGTTCATCCGTGCGATGAAGGACAAACTGAGCGGCGACATCAGCTTCGATAAAGCGTTTTCCATCGGTTTCGACAGCCGTCAGCAAATCCTTGCGCAAACCTTCAGCGAACTCCCGGTTTCGCTGGGGGCCGAGTCCACCAGCAACCTCAACGAACTGTTCACCCGCGTTGCGCATGGCTCGCTCGCTGTCGAGCATCTGAGCCCCCTGTTGCGCGTCATGCTGGGGGGCGTTTTCGGCGCCACGAGTCTGGACGCCGAGGGCTTCGCCAGGGTGTGGCAGGAGGTGTCGAACATCGCCCGGGACACCACAGAGGCTGGCGTTTTCGCCCGTTACCGCGCCATCGAAACCGCCCTGCATCAGCGGCAGGCACCGGTACTCGCAACTGGCGTTGCACGCCTTGCTCAACCTGACACGCACACCGCGCAAGAACTCAAGGTGCTCGCGTTGAACGAAGCGCTGACGCTGACCCAATGGCGCGAGCGCATCGGCCAGATAAACAGCACGGCGCAACGCGAATATCACACGCAAATCCTCCAGCGCAGCGGCCAGGTGCGTGACGTATTTTTCAAGGCTGGCGCGGTGTCTGCGCGGCAGATGCCGCAGGATCTGCTGATGCGCAGAGACGGCGACCCGGGTCGTCGCTGCTATCCGTTGGCGTTGTTGATGGCCTCGGCATTGGGACTGGGTGAGTCGGCCGAACGTGCGCTGATCGGTCGGGTGGCCAATGCCGGCCTGTCGCCGGACGACGCCGAATCGCGGGCATTGCTGCTGGCACTGGATGAATTGCACGAAGTCGCCACCAGCGAGGTTGGCACACCGCAGGGCATGCATGGGCTGGACAGTATCGTGCAGACACTGGAAGCGAAAACCGCGCCGGCGATACTGCTGCTCAATACCGGTGATCATGCGCTGTTGCTGGCGAAGGTTCTGCTCAGGGGCGAGGTGGTCTATCGGTTTTACGATCCCAACTTCGCGATCTTCGGTTTTGCCGGGGTACGCGAAATGCAACTGGGCATGGAGCGCTACTTGAGTGCCGGGGACGGCGCGATGGCCAGACTTTATGGTCTGGGTGAACTCGCCACGGCGCAGTTCAAGGTGACCGAGTTGAATGCCGAAAGGATCGCCAACAAGGTGCTGTCGTCGAACGTGCAAGTCGGTCGTTTTCTGCAAAACGGCGTGATTGCCGATGCTCAAGGCGTGTCGGTCTGGGAAAGACAGGCCGTCGGGCGCACGCGCTCGCTGGGTGAAAACTCACGTATGGGCGCCAGCCTTGCGCAACTCGATGCTCGCTACTGGGCGCAGGCACTCGACCAGGCCACTGTGCGTTTGCGTAACGAGTACAAACTGGGTCGTGAATATCTGCCCTTGCTGGAGACCGTCGAGAAAACCCCCGGAGCAGGGTATTCGTTGACACTGGTTGACGCGCACCAGCCGAAAAACGCTCTCAAGGTCATCACCGCCGATGTGCGCTTCAGCAAGATCAAGCAGCACCTGCAGCGTCTGGTAAAAACACTGGCCGGCAGGGACAGCGGCGCGAACGAAGCCGACGGCGGCAGTCGTCTGAGTTTTGCCTTTGCGATCCAGACCCTGATCACGGAAATGCGCCATCGCGATTACCTGGCCGGTGACGCGCAAGTACCGTCCTTGTCGATCGCCCTGCAAGTGCAGGTCTACGTCAACTATGCCCAGTTGGGCTATGGCGTGTTGAGCGACGCGGCACAGATCGTCAGCCTGGTGCGGCAGGTGGCGGCGAGCGAGCAGGCGCTGGCGCTGCGTCAGTCGTCACTGTCCGGACGGTTGTTGGGGCGTGCGTCGACGGTGGCCGGGTTTGGATTTTCCCTGGTCAATATCGGTTTCGACATTTATGGACTGAGCGTCGCGCAAAACCAGGAGCAGCGCTCGCGACTGGCCACGCAACTGGCATTTGATGTCGCGGCGTTGGGGCTGGATGTTTTCGCCTTGGCCGCCGGCGGAACCGCCGGCGCCGCAGCGTCGTTTCTGGCGGTGCCGTTGCTGGGGATCGGTATCGGGGCAACGGCCATCGCCAGCAACCTCGGGCAGATCAGCGACAAGGCTCAGGCCGTGGGCGCGCACCTGCGCAAGATTCAGGACGCTTACGGGCAAGGCGCCTACACGCGCAAGGATGGCGTGCTGAGTTTCGAGCCAGAAGCCGTGATCACCCACCTCGACTTGCGCAGCAATCAGATCCGCTTCGACAGCCAGAGGTTTTACCCGATGGTTCGCGGCGGTCTGGAGCTGCCGCAGATCGACCCGCGTCCGCAGCGGCTGGACCGGGCGATCAATATCCGCGAGGCACTGGAGTTGCCGCAGGTCATCGGCTTGATCCGCCCCGTGCCTGATGAGTTGCACACTGTGGTACTGCCCTGTACGCCGGCCTGTTTTTACGCTTATGAGTATCAGGTTGGTACCGCCGGTTTTCCGTATCAGCCCGGCGCTGGAGAGCTGCAGCGCGAGCCGCTGACGTCGAGTGAGATCAGCTCGCCGGATCTGTTATCGATTATTTCCCCTGGCGTGTTGATCCAGAACCTGTTGAACCCAAGCATCGAAACCCAGTACCCCCATTTGCGTAACAGCGCCGTGGACAAGCTGGAGTTCGATAAACAAGGCAACCGGCGTTTCTACTTCTTTGCCAATACGCCGATTCCACACATTCTTTACAAGCTCACGCCGGTCTGCCAACCGACCACAATTGTCGTGACGTTAGATGCTCTGGTTCGCCAGTTGGTGGTGCCGCAACTGCCACCGGAGTGGCACACATTCCTCAGCTACGAAATCACTGCCCGCTCTACAGGCGTGTCCCAGCTCTGGCTGACCCCGGGACTGGTGGCCGTTTCACTGAAGGTGGCTGGGCCCGGTCAATGGGCGGTCAACGCACCGTGGGTCAAAGACACGCAGATTCGCTATGAGGGCGATTCTTTGCTGATCGACGGCATACGGCTGGACGGACGCGTGGACTTTCTCAGTCTGGCCGGGGGCGAGTTGTTTCAGGTTGATCGGCTACGCAAGCGCTTGAGCCTGCTGTCCATTACGGTCGAGGACAACAGCGTGCTGCCGGGCAAAGGTACCCTGGGGGTGAACCTTGAAGACCGTGGCAGCCTGCCGAAAGCCCTGGCGCGGATCCGTCAACTGGCCAAGGCGCAGCGATTGGCCGCTGCCTACCTTGCGCTGTACAAGTTCAAGGTGCCTTTTACCCCGGCAGCACAACCGGTGTTCACCACGGCTTATTTCGACACCGCGAATGATCGGGTGCTGTATGCCCGGGATCTGCCGGAGGCGGTCAATGAGGGCCTTCTGCTCGGCGGTGTCAGCGGCCAGCACGCCTGGTTCTACCACCCTGACCATCCAACAATCTGGCGGGTCGACACCGTCACCGGCACGGTCAATCACCGTTATCGGCTGATGAACGCGGATGGCGGCTCAACGATCAGCGGGGTCGAGCAATCCGCAGACGGGCAGCTGCGGGTCACGCAACACATCGGTAAAAGGACGACATTCGGCGCCAACATGACCATGGATTACGTGATCGCTGCGCAGACGCTGACACTTGTCTGCATCAACACATGGGAAACCTGGCGCCACGATCGATTGTTTGCCAATGACGAAGAGGACTGGAGCCTGTGGATCGAACGCTTGCAGCCAGAGCAGGTTTTCGATGACGGAACACCCGCCATGGCGGCATCGATCAGCCCGTGGAAACCCACTCCGTTTATAAACGGGCGCGTGCATCTGTTCAGCGAGTTCCAGTATTCGGTATGGATTCGTCTGCACGACAACGCGTTCTTTCGCGATGACAGCGGATCGGCTGAGCGAACTCTGCTGATGTGGGATCAGCCCGATGCATCAAGCCAGTTGTTTTTCGACAAGCGCCTGACAGCGCTGATTCGCAGTGCGGGCGATCCGAACGATCCTGGTGGTTTTGTCGATGAAATGCTTGAGACGGATGTCGTTGACGTCGTTTCGCTTGGCAGTCGCTACATCGTCACCCGATCGGATGGACGACTGTTCGAAGTCGGCAGCGATGCCTCGCTGAAATTCGTCGGTGTCGGCCAGCGCTGGCTCACCCGTCACCCGGACTGGCTGGTGGCACTTCCCGCGCTGATGAAGACCCGGCAAGAAGCGCCGTTTCCGATCATCGGTTTGCGCAATGTATCTGGCAGTGGCTTGCTCGCGGCCTGGTGCGTCGGTGAGCGGCTTCTGCTCGCGGACATCGGACACGGCAAGGAACTGTCGCTGCTGGGGCTGACCCCTGATCAACAGGCCGCCTGGCTGCTCGATGTTTCGGCGGGGCAACTCTACCGCCAGACGCTAATCCGGATCGATGCCTTGCATTCGGCGTTTGTCGGCGCGCAACTGCGGCATCCCGAACGTTTGCCAGTGGCACAGAAGGTCTGGGCGCAATGGACGTTTGCCGAGGTGACGGCCCAAGGACAGGGCCTGCTCGGGCGCAGCCGCGAAGGGGTGAATCTGCAACTGCTGGATCAACAGCCTGGGCTTATTCTCGGTGTGAAAAATCAGTGGTCGCATCGCCCGGGGCAGAACTCGGCGCAGTTGCGGATACGCTTGAAAATACTCCTGCAGGGCCAGCGCCATGCGCCGGTACTGACCGTGGAAAACGTCGGCAATCGCCACACCTACTATGTGCCGCAGCTGGATCGTCTGTTCGATGTTGCCGGGCGCTCGGATGGCCAATGGGCCGTGTTTCTGGGGACGCGCAACGAATCGGTGGCGATGCTCTTCGACCCGACGGACGATCTGATCTTCAGCCGAGGCGCGACGCCTGAAATGTGGATTGGCAACAGCTATGCCCAGCGTGAAAAAGAGGTGATGACCCTGGAAATGAACGGCGTGGTCGGCGATGTCATGGCGCTGCTGCCGGACGGCGTCGACAAGTTGGTATTGACCTTCGGTGCGCAGGCATCGACTTATCGGATCTCGGAAGCAGCCTGGCAGCGGCTGGACTGCATTGTGCTTGATACCCGACAACCGGAGGGCGCTGCAGAGTCGGTCATCGGCACGCTGGTTCTGGACATGGCTGACTGCCGACGTCTGCTGGTTTCGCTGGTCGACGGACACTTGCTGTTCAGCGATCCGGATAACGCGCACACGCTGATTGTGCGTGACGTCAAATCCGAAGACGGCAAACCGGGGGCGCCAGTGCAAATAAGCATCAATGTTGATGGCCAGCACATTAGGACTCTCGTCGAACATTGGTTGAATGCCCTGGAACAGACACGGGGCAATAACGAGGTTGCCACACTGGCGGCGCTCTTGAATGACAGCGTCTGACATATCGAGGCAAACTTAAAGTGCAGGGTCGCGAACAATGGGTTCGCGACCTTTTTTGTTTTTAATTATGAATAAGTGTGTGCAAGTACTCAGTGTTCATTGAGGTTCAAGTGGTGTTGGTGCCTGGGTGAAGTATAAGGTTCCATATTATGTAAGTTACTTGATTTTACTGTTTCTGATTTTTCAGAAAGCCGAAAACAATTGAATCTCTTGCGGTTTGAGTTTGCTGTTTTCAATCGTTAGCGTGGCCTCTCGAGTTTCTCTGATGAGGTAGATGGTATGCGAAATGTTGAAGGCGTTAATCACGAGGTTGAGTTCGTAAAACTTTTCAAGTTGGCGGACCTGGAAGCGGCATTAGCCGTTCATAAAGGCAACAAGAGTTATGAGGCGATGTTGCGTTATTACTTTGCTTGTGTGGCCGTCGCGGACGCTTCCCAATTGCCGGAACCGTTGGGGTTGTTCCGGCAGACGCTAGAACAAATGCTCGGTAAGGGGCGCGTCCGCCGCGATGACGAAACCCCGGTGTCCTCGGCAGCAGGACAAATCTACGACAAGGTGCAAGGGTTCGAGTCGCGCATTCAATCTGGCATTGCGTTGCTTAAAACCGAGGCGACCGCTGTACCCAAAATCCTGCATTTTGCCTGGCTGGGTGGCGGCCTCGGCGCCATTCAGCGCGATTACCTTAATATCTGGAAACAGGTGCTGGCGGAGCACGGTTACACCCTCAATCTCTGGTACGACAGTGATGCGTTGCTGGCGCATCAAACCAACAAGTTGATTGTTGAAGCCGCCAAGGCCGATGCCTTGGCTCAAGTCGCCGGGCGCGATCTCACGCCAACTGAACTGGCAGACCACTACGAGGCTCGGGCGATTGTTCTGAAGCAACAAATGTATGCCCACATCAATGCCGCAGTGGCGAACGGCGTTACCGCCGATGATGCGCGAATCGACTTGTTGGTTCGCGCCTATGGCCAGGATGCCGACGCGCTCGAAGCACTCCGTGAGCGCAATCGCACCAGTCTGCGGGAGATGGCCAAGGGCGGCTTCAATTTGCGTGATCTGGATGCGCGCGAAGTACCGTTGCAACTCCAGGATATCTACCAGCGTGAAATGCGCTTGCGCGGCAATCTGGCGGCGGCGTCCGATGTCGTTCGTCTTGAGGCGCTGTACACCGAGAGCGGCAGTTATGCCGATGTCGATAACCTGCCCCCCTTGGTAGAGCACATGGGCGGTGTCGATGTGCAAGCATTGGAGCCGAGCGCGCGTCTCGGTCTCTTGCAGTTGTTGCTGAATGAAAACCCTGGCTGGATGCCGGGGCGCAAGCACTCCGAAGATCACTTGACGCGCATTCCGCCAGAGCATTTGTCGGCGCTGCGCACGTTCGCGAAAAGTTCTCCTGCACTGAGTCAGGTGTTTCAGGCACCGACCGATTTGCAGGCCCGCCCCTTTATGCTGCGTGCCGTATCCGAAGGCGAAAAGATCACCAACGCGTTCCTGATGGCTCACGCCGGTTCCGCCACGTTACAAACGGTTCTCCAACGGATTCGGTTCAACTATCAACTGATCGATGCAACGATGCTGTTGGCTACGCAACGCGGTATCGCATTGTCCGATAGTGAGACCAGGTGGAAGCTGGCCGAGTCTATTCTGGAGAAACACTACGGTTCACTGCGCGCACTGCCGGATATGCAGGAGATTCTTGCAAAATATCTGGCATTTTCCGCTGCAACTTACTTCAGTGATGGCGTCCGTCCTGGCAGCGAGGGCACCATTTATCTGACCGGCCCCGGTGCGGTCATTGATGGCATGGCCGATTACGCCTTGGTGCATTTCAGCGACTCGCAGAGCGCCATGATCAACAAAGAGTCGACCATTGGCCGTTATGCCTCGGTCAACCGGTCAACCGAAGAGGAACAGGATCACTCCTGGAAGGACAACGCGACGAACGAAGCGGGCTGGCTGGAGCAGGAGAAAAAAAGCTGGAGCGCCGGCGACTACACGACCCGTTACAACGGTGATCTCGGTGAATTGCTCAAGGGCTCGACCCTCGAGTTCGAACACGGCTGGCCCTTGATCGAAGGGCGCTCGGTATTGCTCACCGATGTCTTGCAGCGTCTGGTCGACGGACTCGGCGAGCCTTTCGTCAACGCGATGCGCGAAGGGCATAACGGTGCAATCACCTTTGAGCAACCACTGCCGCTGAGCTTTGCCGATCGTCAGTCGATCAAGCAGCAGGCTGCCAGTGCACGTCCTCCGGTGTTTCCTGGTGATGCAAAAGTCCAGACATTGGGGCTGGACGAAGTGCTGGCCGGGCTGGGGCATGGAGGACTGGACATTGTCCAGACCACCCCGTTGCAGCGCTTGGCGCTGGGTGCGTTGCTGGGGATGGATTCACTGCATAACCAGAACTTCGCGACGTTCAGCGGTGCTCTGGACAACGTGGCCAACAGTGTTCGCGATCTGGGTACGTCGAGTCGTTATGCGGTCATCGAACGATATCTGTTTCAACGCAAGGATCCGGCCTTTCTTGGCGGTCTGGCCGCTGACTTCATCGATTCGGCAACGCCACCGGCCAGTGCACTGGAACTGAAGAAGGGCGCTCTGATGAAGGCACATACCCTGCAGCAATGGGGCCGCTATGTGACGCAGATTCAGCAAGTTGCCACCCGTGAGCATCGCTTGCAGATTGGTCAGCAGACGGACCCGGTCTTTGCTCAATTGAATGCCAGTGGCGTCCATCCGGTACCGCAGGATTTGATGCGCAACGGTCTCGGCGAGACCATCGGCGGGCGTTGCTACCCCTTGGCGTTGATGATGAGCGCCGCTCTGACCCAGGGCCAGAAGGCGTCCCATCGTCTGCGCGAACGTTGTTATCTGGCCATTCTTGAGCCGCAGAAAAGTGATTCGATTGCCTTTGTACAAGCGCTGGAAGAAATGCGTGGTACGCAGTTGGGCGAGGTCGGCACCTCATTGAATCGGGGGGATCTGACGCAGGTCACCGCAGCGCTGGAAAACCACGCCAGCACCCGCACGCTGATGCTCAACTCTGACAATCATTCGATGCTGGTGGCAAAAACGGTGGTGGACAGCGTCAGTACCTACCACTTTTATGACCCTAACTTTGGCGTATTCGAGTTCACCGACGCCATCATGTTCAAACTGGCGCTCGAGCACTTTTTCCTGAAAATGGGCATGGCCAACTACTATGCCGCGTACGGCGCCAGTACCCGGCCGACGTTCGATCTGGTCGAACTGGACGGTGAGCGGATAGCGGCCCTGCCGCTGTCGGCGGGGTATGAAGTGGCCAAAGTGCTGACGGCCGACGCATTGCCGGGACAACCGGCACAAAAGCTGCGCCAGCGCCTGAACAACGTCCATGGTCGGTCGCTGGTCGACAACTCGCATCTGGGGCGAAGCCTGCTGGGGCTGGACAGCCATTGGTGGGGCCAGCAAATGGCTGAGGCGACGACGGCGCTGCAAGAGCTGCACCCTTTGGCAACCACGCTGGTGCCGTTGTTCGACACGCTTGAGGTCACGCCCGAAGGCAAGTATCGATTAAGCCTGATCGATCCGGCGAAGCCTGAACACGTAGTTGAAGTGCTCAGCGAAGACCATCGGCTGCTGCGGATCAAGACCTGGTTGGCCGAGCAGTTTTCCACTCTGGCGCGCAAACCACAGTCGACTGCGGGTGTGGTCGATCCGACCGAGGCCGGCAGCGTTCATACCCTCAACGCCGGCTTCACCATTCAGGCGTTGATGAACGCGTTGCGCAGCCGCGAAGGCGAGGGGAGCACGCTGACCACTGCCGTGCGTCTGCACGCATACGTCAACTATGCACAGTTGGTGCATGGCAACTTGGTCGATGTGGTCGGGCTGATCCGCCTGGTGCGCACGGCACTCAATGAAGAAAAGGTCATCGCTCGCACCGTGGCGCCCGTGGTCAGCGAAGCGTTGGGCCACGCCGCCAATGAAGGCGTCGGCGCTGTGCTGGGGCTGGCCAACGTCGGCTTTGATATCTATCAGTTGGCGACCGCTCAGGACGATGTCGAAAAGGCCCAGTTCGGCACTCAATTGGCTTTTGACTCTGCCAGCGTGGCATTGACGGGAGCGGGTGTTGCTGCGGCTTTGACCGGCGCTTCGACTGCCGCGGCGGTGCTGGGTGGCGTCGGGGTAATTGTGGGCGGCCTGGCCGTCGGTGTTGCGGCACTCGCCCAGGGCTTTGCCGGCATTGCCCGTGATGCGCAGGCCGTCGGTAAATTCTTCGCTGATCTGGAACAGGCTTATCGCGGGGTCGGCTACCGCTTCGATGCCACCCTGGGTGTCTGGACCGTGCAGCCTTCGCTGTTGGTCAAAAGCATCGATCTGAGCAACGGCAAATTGCATCTCGACTGTCCGAAGCTGTACCCGTTACGTGATCACTTCGGCGTACCGGACTATGACGTCGACTACGCCCGTGCGATTGATATCCGCCAGCAGTTGCATCTGCCGGGAGAGATTGCATTTACGCCATCCGCCGAGCAGACCATCGTGCTGCCGTGCACACCACAGACCTGCTACGGCTATGAGTACAAGGCGTTGCCGTTTGCCAACTGGCGCCACGACAAAGGATTCGATACGGCCCGGCGTCTGGAAAAAATTCAGGCGGACGGTACATGGCTGTTCCGTTTTTCGTTTTATTCGTTTCCTTCCGATTACATCGTGCAGCGACTGTTTGCCGATTATCGCGAGACCACTCTTGAAGTGCAGCTGGATGTGGTCGAACGCACGCTGGTGGTGCCGTCGCTGCCAAGCGTCTGGAAAGGCAAGGTCTCCTACAAGATTTCCAGCGCCGGAGCGTCCTGCACACTGGTGCTCAATCGCGGCGCCAATGTCGAGTTGCAGTCGCCGAGCCTGAAGAGTTGCCGCTGGGTGCTGGAGGCTGGCTGGGCCGGCGAAGCGGATATCCGCATCGAACGAGGTGAGTTATACATCGGCGATGTTCACGTGAAATTGTCCGGTCATGGGGTTCATGCCGTGCTGATCCGCACGGCCAGTCAGCAACTGTTCCACGTTGATCAGGTCAATCGTCAGCTGGACATCATTGAACAGAGTGCGCCCGCCGGGCTCGATGAGCAGGCGTTGCTCAAGCACTACAAGGCGTTGGCCGGCGAGCATCGTCTGCTGCTGCCTTATACGCCGATTCATGACTGGCTGATCCCGTTCGAATCACCGCAGCAGCCGCGTCATGTCACGGCCTGGTATGACGCCCACGAAGAGCGCTTTCTGTACATCCGCACTGAGGACGCCGGAGATACCGAGGAGGCGCAACTGGCGCTGGTCGCCGATGGCTATGCATATTTCTGCGTGCCGGACAGCTACGACATCTGGCAAGTGGATGCGCTCAGCGGCCTGCTCAAGTATCGATACCGTTTACTGCTGGTCGAAGGCGACAGCACGATTGGCAAGTTCCAGGCCGATGCCCACGGCGTGGTTCATTTTGTGCAAACGATCAGCGGCGTCGATGGCCCGCGCGAGTTGAGTTATCTGATCCATGACGGTCAGTTGCTGCTCAGTTCAGTGATTTACGACCTGCATCGTGAGTTGCAGTCCATCGCGTTTACCAGCGATACGCTGGCCGACTGGTCATTGCTGCTGGGCCCGTATCTGGCCGCCTCCGTGCTACCCGAGAAGGAAGGTTTCACGGTCGTGGACTGGCAGCCGGCAGCCTATGTTTCGGTCAGTTGGGCATTCGCTGCGGACAAACGTGACATGGTATGGATCCGCAGCAATGATCGACTGCTGGTCCATCCTCAGCCGCTGGCTCGTCATGCCCGCGGCTGGAAAGACTCGATCAGGAACCTCAACGATCTGCTGCTGATGCCGATGACGGACGACGCTGATGTGTTCTTCGTCTACAACCGAATCGACCAGACTCTTTGCCGCCAGCAGCGAAGCATTCTGCTGGGCCAGGCGCAATGGTCGACCCGCTGGATCGAGCCCGAAGGGCTGACGCAGGTGGTGGCCGTCGAGGGCGGATATCTGGTACTCGATGACATCGGACGCTTCTTCAATCTGAACGCCCAGGGCGATTTGCAACTGGGCGGCCTCGGTGAGCAATGGCTGAAGAATCGATCACAATGGTGGCTGGCGCTGGAGTCGGTCGCCAAGCGCTATCCAGTCGACAGTTTCGCCATTGTCGGGTTACGCAATGTCGCCGGTGACGGCAACCTCAATGCCTGGTTTGTCAAAGACCGTCTGCTGTTGTGTGACCTGGGGCGCGACAAGGAAGTACGTCTACTGGGGGTGACACCGGATAACAAGGCCGGTTGGTTGTTCGATTTGTCCAGTGGCGAGATCTGGAGCCAGGAACTGATTGAACCGCAGAATCTTGACCGCGCCTTCGGCAACGGTTTGCAGCTGTTGCAGGCGGACGCACTGCCGACCCCCGACCAGGAGTGGGCCGACTGGCAGTTTGCTGAAGTGCGTGTTGATGGCTCCGGGTTATATGGCACAACACGCGATGGCGTGTCGCTAAAACTGCGCTATCAGCAGCCAGAGGTGGTCTGTGCGGTCAATCGGCACTGGGTGACGGTGCAGGACGGCCCTCTGGTCGCACGACTGCAAGCCTTGTTGAGCGAAGTCGATCACGAAGATTTCGTCGCCGTGGAGTCCTTGCCTGACAGCCTGCAATGGTATGACGCGCAAAGCGCCAGGCTGCTGCGCATAAGCGGTAAAACCCTGCCCACTGACTTCGCGCTGTTCGGCACGCAAAACCCGTCACAGAAAGAGGCGCCCACCAAGGTGTTGCTGCACGAGCCCCGGGACGGCACGGTGCAGGTTTATCCGGGCATGCACAGTCTCGGACCGTTCGACTACCTGCATCGCAATGCCGACGTGGTGACCGTGGAAGGGCAGAACAGGCTGGATGATTTGCTGCCGCTGATTCCCGATGACGTCAGAACGATGGTGCTGCGGCTGGGGCAGGGCAATTTCACCTGCAAGCTGTCGAAGGCCGCCTGGTTGCGGCTCGACTCGCTGATCATCGACTGCCGGCATGCGCTGGGTGAAGTGCCGGCGGTGCCGGGCAAGTTGATCTGGGATTTTGATTCACCGGAAAAACTGCTGTTCGAGATTATCGAGGATCATCTGCTGATTGTTGACCCTGACAGTGAACACAGTCTGATCTTCCGTGATGTCTGTGGCGCTGACGTGACATTACGCGGCGAGGTCTTCCTCGCATTCAAAAATCGGCAATCCCATGCCATATCGACCTGGGTGCAGCGCTTGCAGGCCGGCAACGTGCGCACGAAAAACGTGACGTTGCAGGCACTGATGGCAGAACCGGCGAGCGTCGACTAGGTCAGACCGACAGCAAAACGCCGCGAACGATAGCGTTCGCGGCGTTTTGCTGTGCGGTCATTGCCAAGGCGTCACCGCTCAGGGCACCAGATAACCTTTGACCCCGGTGAAAATGATTTGCGCCGCCAGGGCGCAGACAAACAACCCCATCAGACGGCTGACGATCTGCAAACCCTGATCGCCGAGAATCCGTTCGATGTGGTTCGACAGATACAGCACCACGCCGACCGTGAAGCTGGCCAGAGCAATACTCATGATCGCCGTGAGTTTGTCGTCCCAGTGTGGCTGGCTGACGCCCATCACCAGCAGCGCACCGATGGTGCCGGGGCCGACAGTCAGCGGAATGGTCAGCGGCACGATGGTCACGTCCTGCTGGACGTTGTCGCTCTGCACCACCGACTTGCCTTGGGCCATGCCCAGTGCCGAGATGAACAGCACGCTGCCGGCGCCAATCCGGAAGGCATCCACCGTGATGCCGAACACATCGAAAATCACCCGCCCGAACAGATACAGCAGAACGCTGGAGACCAGGGTGGCGATGGCCACTTTCCACGCCAGGCGACGTTGTTCCTTGCGCGAATAACCCCGGGTCAGGCTGATAAAGCAGGACAACACGAAGAACGGGCTGTAGAGCACCAGCATCTTCAGGTAAACGCTGAATAACACGTGGAGCATTGGGCAAGCTCACTGGCGAGGGAAGTCGAGGGAGTCTATCAGGCGCCAAAGAGTCTGTCGGCTCAGGACGGTTGTGTGGTGGCCCGGTTCTGTTGATCACGCTGGGCAACCCAGTGTTCGACCAGTTCGCGCAACTGCGACAGTTCGACGGGTTTGGACATGTGTCCATCCATCCCCGCTTGTCGCGCGCGTTCCTTGTGCTCGGCGAGGATGTGCGCCGTCAGCGCGACGATCGGCGTGCGGATCCGTTGGTTGCTGACTTCCCACGCACGCAATTGCTGGGTCGCAGAGAAACCATCCAGCACCGGCATTTCGCAATCCATCAACACTAGATCGTAACGTTGGGCTTTCATCGCTTGCAGCGCTTCTTCGCCGTTGCTGGCGGTATCCGGTTGCAGGTTGAGCTTGCCGAGCATGCCGCGAATCACTTTGGTTGAAATCGTATTGTCTTCGGCGACGAGGATACGGAAGTCACTGGGCACTTTCGCCGCGGTGGCCGGCGTCACCACTTGCGGCTGGAATACTACCTGGCCCTTGTTGCGCTGGTTGAGTTCGTCCGCCAGGGTGGTCTTGAGGGTGTAGCCGGCCACCGGTTTGGCAAGGATGCGTTTGATCCCCGAATTGCGCGCAATGATCTTGCTCGGCGCGTTGCTGATACCGGTGAGCATGATCAGCAGAATGTCGTGGTTCAGGCTCGGGTCTTCCTTGATCTTGGCCGCCAGTTGCATGCCGGTCATGCCGGGCATGTTCTGATCGAGCAGGACCACATCGAAGTAATCTCGAAGGTGCGCCTTGGTACGCAACAACGCCAGCGCTTCCTTGCCCGATGGCACGGCGCTGACGTTCAGGCCCCAGGCGCTGCATTGCTGTACGAGGACTTTGCGGCAGGTGTCGTTGTCGTCGACCACCAGCACCCGTGCGCCTAGCAGCGGACTGTCGAGATCGGACGTTGGATGTTCGAGGCGGTCGGGGTCCAGCGGCAGGGTCAGCCACAGGGTGCTGCCCTGATTGGCGCCGCTCTTGATGCCGAATTCACCGTGCATCAAGCGAATCAGTTGCCGCGCGATCACCAGCCCCAGATTGCCGCCCAGACGATTGGCCGAGAGGAAGTGCTTGCTGTGCAGTTCGGCGTGCATCAGCGCATCGCGCTCTTCCTGCTCCATCGGTGCGCCACTGTCCTGCACGGCGATGCGCAGGCGCGGTTTGCTGCTGCGCTCGTCGAGGGCGACCACGATCAGCACCTCGCCTTCTTCGGTTTTCTTCAGGGCGTTTTCCAGCAGGCTCAGCAGCGTCTGGCGCAAACGCGTCGGGTCGCCGCTGATCACGCGTGGTACTTGCGGCTGAATGAAACTGATCAGCTCGACGTTCTGTTGTTCAGCCTTGGCGCGGTAGATGCTCAGGCAATCGTCGATCAAGGCGTTGAGGTCGAACTGCACGTCGTCGAGTTCGATCTGCCCGGATTCGAGCTTGGAGATGTCGAGAATCTCGTTGATCAGGGTCAGCAGTTCGTTGCCGGCGCTGTGGATGGTTTGCACATAGTCGCGTTGCTTGACTGACAGCGGCGTACCCAGCAGCAGTTCGGTCATGCCCAGCACACCGTTCATCGGCGTGCGGATCTCATGGCTGATCTTGGCGAGGAATTCAGCTTTGGCATTGATCTCGGCGTTGCTGGCGGCGAGGTCGCGGCTGATGCTGAAACGGCTTTCGGTGATGCTGCGCTGGCGCTCGCCGAGGGCAATGCTCATCAGCAGGCCACTGACGCAGATGAATGCCATCAGCGTCATGATCAGGCCTTGCGGTGCGACCAGCGTCAGCCCCAGCAGCGCCGGAAGAATGATCAGCGTACCGATGTTGAACACCACCATCGCGGCCACGAACAGGCGCGCCGGGCGGTAGCCTTTCTGCCAGTGATAGGAAGCGACCAGCAACATGCTCAGGCCGGCCAGCGCCACCAGGGCATAAGTGATGATGTTCAGCGGCAGAGTGTTGACGAACAACAGCAGCAGGCTACAGGTCACGATGAACAGGATATCGCCCAGCAGCAGTTTGTTCAGCGGGTGCGGGCCGAGCGGAGCGAAGAAGCGCAGGGCAAACATCAACCCGGCCGGGGCAGTCAGCAGCAAGGCCAGATAGGCGCCCGGGGTCTGGATCGCGTGCCAGTTCGGCAGCCATGGGCCGGCGAGGTTGAGCAACAGCAACAGACTGAGGCCCAGCAGGCCTTCGCACACCGCCAGCCACAGGCTGCTGCGCGAACGGGAATAGGCGTAGCGCACCAGGTTGTGCAGCAGCAACATGCCGAGACAGCCGAACAGCAAACCGAAGACCAGCGTCTGATTATGGTTGGCTGCGCTCATCACCGCCGATTGCAGGGTGATGTGCGGACGCAACTGATGGTCGGAAACCATCCGAAGATAAACGTCGAGGGGTTTGTCGCTTTGTGGCAGCGGCAGCAAGAAGTCGCTGCTCGGCAACGGCCGTTCGACCTGAGGCTGGTCGGTACCAGTGTTGCGTTGCTCGATCAGTTGATCGCCGTCGAGTACGTACAGATTGAGGTGTGACAGGTCAGGGGCGAAGATGCGCAGCACTTGTTCGTGCTTGCCCGGCGCCAGCCGGAAACGCAGCCACAATGCACCCTCGGGCTCGGCCGCGGTGAGGCGATCAAGGTCGATGGGGCTGAATTGGTTGGTGTAGCGAGCCGAGCGGATGTCGCTCAGTTGCAGATTGCCCTGATCATCAAGCAATACCGACCAGCCACTGCCTTGCGTGGCCTGGGCCGGAAGCATGCAGAGCAAGGTCAGCAGCGTGACGGTGAAGCTTATGGCAATCCTGAGCCAGCGCACGGCGAAATCCCTTCGTAGGTTGATGCCAGAATATAACGATGCGCGGCGGCGGAACAGCCCGGCGAGGAAGGGCATCCTTCGCCGGACTTGAGGGACAGCTTATTCCTGGGTTTCGCCACGTTCACGGGCAATGGCGCGGTAGCCAATGTCCTTGCGATAGAAGCAACCTTCCCAGTCGATGGCCGCTGCAAGCTTGTACGCTTGCTGCTGAGCTTCACCGACGCTTGCGCCCGTTGCAGTGGCGCAGAGTACGCGACCACCGGCGGTGACAACCTGACCGTCCTTCAGCGCAGTGCCGGCGTGGAAGACTTTGCCTTCCAGCTTCGCCGCTGCGTCCAGACCGTTGATCGCTGCACCTTTGGCGTAGTCGCCCGGATAACCGCCCGCGGCCAGCACGATGCCGACGCTCGGACGTGGATCCCACTGCGCTTCAACCTTGTCCAGCGCTTGTGCCAATGCGGCTTCAACCAGCAGCACCAGGCTCGATTGCAGGCGCAGCATCACCGGTTGGGTTTCCGGATCACCGAAACGGCAGTTGAACTCGATGACTTTCGGGTTACCGGCCTTGTCGATCATCAGACCGGCGTAGAGGAAGCCGGTGTAGACGTTGCCTTCTTCAGCCATGCCGCGCACGGTCGGCCAGATCACCAGATCCATCACGCGTTGGTGCACGTCGGCGGTGACCACCGGGGCAGGGGAGTAAGCACCCATGCCGCCAGTGTTCGGGCCGCTGTCGCCGTCGCCAACACGTTTGTGGTCCTGGCTGGTGGCCATTGGCAGGACGTTTTTGCCGTCGACCATGACGATGAACGAGGCTTCTTCACCGTCGAGGAATTCTTCGATCACCACGCGCGAACCGGCGTCACCGAAAGCGTTGCCGGCGAGCATGTCGCGCACGGCGTCTTCCGCTTCAGCCAGGGTCATGGCGACGATTACGCCTTTACCGGCAGCCAGGCCATCGGCCTTGATCACGATCGGTGCGCCTTTTTCACGCAGATAAGCCAGGGCCGGCTCGATCTCGGTGAAGTTCTGGTAGTCGGCGGTCGGGATCTTGTGGCGGGCGAGGAAATCCTTGGTGAAGGCTTTCGAGCCTTCCAGCTGCGCGGCACCGGCGGTCGGACCGAAGCAGTCCAGGCCGCGGGAGCGGAACAGATCAACGACGCCAGCGACCAGCGGCACTTCCGGGCCGACGATGGTCAGGGAAACGTTTTTCTCGGCAAAATCGGCCAGTTGCTCAAGGGCCAGCACGTCGATGGCAACGTTCTCGCACTTGGCTTCGGTCGCGGTACCGGCGTTGCCCGGCGCGACGAAAACCTTCTGCACACGCGGATCCTGAGCCACTTTCCAGGCCAGGGCGTGTTCACGGCCACCGCTGCCAATGATCAAAACATTCATTTCAAAAACCTCAAAAATCTGTCAGGCGCTGCTGGAGCGCTTTATGTGGGAGCGAGCCTGCTCGCGAAAGCGGTGTGTCAGGCAAAACAGCTGTGACTGACAGATTGCATTCGCGAGCAGGCTCGCTCCCACATTTGAACCGGTGTATCAGTGACGGAAGTGGCGCATGCCGGTGAACACCATGGCGATGCCGGCTTCATCGGCAGCGGCAATCACTTCAGCATCACGCATCGAGCCGCCCGGCTGGATCACCGCAGTGATGCCGACCTTGGCCGCGTTGTCGAGGCCGTCGCGGAACGGGAAGAACGCATCCGAAGCCATCACCGAACCGGCGACTTGCAGACCGGCGTGCTCGGCCTTGATCGCGGCAATACGTGCGGAGTTTACGCGGCTCATCTGGCCGGCGCCGACACCGATGGTCTGACGGTTCTTGGCGTAGACGATGGCGTTGGATTTGACGTACTTGGCGACTTTCCAGGCGAAGATCAGGTCGTTGATTTCCTGTTCGGTCGGGGCACGCTTGGTCACGACTTTCAGGTCTTCGCTGCCGATCATGCCGATGTCGCGGCTCTGCACCAGCAGGCCACCGTTGACACGCTTGTAGTCCCACGCGGCAGCACGGTCAGCCGACCACTCGCCACAGGCCAGCAGGCGCACGTTGGCTTTGGCTGCAACGATGGCGCGGGCTTCTTCGCTGACGGACGGGGCAATGATCACTTCAACGAACTGACGCTCAACGATTGCCTTGGCAGTCTCGGCATCCAGTTCACGGTTGAAGGCGATGATGCCGCCGAACGCCGATTCGGTGTCAGTAGCGTAGGCCAGTTCGTAGGCCTGACGGATGCCGCCTTCGGCGTCCGGGCTCACAGCCACGCCGCACGGGTTGGCGTGCTTGACGATCACGCAGGCCGGTTTGACGAAGCTCTTCACGCATTCCAGCGCGGCATCAGTGTCGGCCACGTTGTTGTACGACAGTTCTTTGCCTTGCAGCTGGGTGGCGGTGGCAATGCCGACTTCGGCTGGTTTGGCTTCAACGTAGAACGCCGCGCTCTGGTGCGGGTTCTCGCCGTAGCGCATTTCCTGCGCCTTGATAAACTGGCTGTTGAAGGTGCGCGGGAATTCGCTGCGACCCGGGGCACGGCAGGGCGCCGCGCATTACCGCGCCCCCTCCACAGCCCGGTTATCAAGGCGCCGGGAAATCGCTACGGCGAGCACCCGCCCACATC